>CAYOJT010000088.1:0-9983 GCA_964404365.1 uncultured Bacteriovoracaceae bacterium | reverse complement strand
CGAAGAGCTTGCGAAGGAGCCGTGTTAGCTTGACCCAACACCGCGATACCTGCTTGCTGGAGAATATTACCGCGAACTAAGTTCGCCGTTTCAGTAGAAAGATCCGTATCCATGATGCGGGATCGAGCTGCCGAGTAATTCTCACGAGCGATGCCTAAGTTATTGATCGTCGATTGAAGTTTGTTTTGGTTCGCACCCAATTCGGCACGAGATCCCATCACTTTTGCGAGAGCTTTATCGACTTGGTCGATCGCATCTCGTGATCCGTCGATCGACTTATAATCCAAGCCGTCGATCCCGAGATTTCCCGCTTGAACATCGTAGAGGGATGGATCCCACGCGATGTGGTCTTCCTTACGAGTACCCACATGGAAGTGGAGCTCGTGGCCCGCTTTACCGTTCAGAAGCGGAGTGCCGTTGAACGCAGTCACGTTCGCGATGCGGTCAACTTCACCTTTTAAACTTTGGACTTCTTTATCGATGAAGCTTCGTTCCGTGTCACCGACGGTGTCAGATGAAGCTTGGATCGCAAGTTCGCGCATACGCACGAGCATGTTCGAGATCTCATTCATGCCGCCTTCAGCAACCTGAATGAACGAAATGCCGTCGTTAGCGTTTCTTTCTGCCTGTCCTAACGAGCGAATTTGCGCACGTAAGTTTTCAGCAATCGATAAACCAGCAGCATCGTCCGCCGAGTTCACAACTCGGTTTCCGGTAGCTAGTCTCTGGAAGGATTTGGATTGTTCTGTAGAACTGGTCGACAGCGCGCGGGCGGCTGCCATAGACGCGAGATTGGTGGATATTCTTAAGCCCATGATACGTTCCTCCGGTACGGACAATTACTGGTGGGTAATAGCCGTGGCTCGTATTCAAGTGTTTCGAGGCCTGGGTTATCCAGGCTTCAAGTCTATGCGGCAGTACCGCCAGACACTTGACGATTCGGAACGATGCGTCAAAAGCTTAAGCAGAATGAATTTTTCTTAACTATACGAGATAAATATATGATTTATAACGTTTATCAAGTGAACCAAAACAGATGAATTGTTAAGTAACCAGTCGTTTCTTGGAGTGGGGTCAGGGTATTTTTTTAAAACCCTGACCCCTCTTGGTGGTTACTACTTTATCACCCGGCTCAAGTCGGGATGAGCATTCTTCGGATAAATTATCCGAGGAGCTTCATCGCCAGGAGCGAGTTCTGGTTTGCTTGACCGAGGACCGCAGTAGTTGCTTGAGTCAGAATATTATTCTTCGTCAAATCTGCGGTTTCGGAAGCAATGTCCACGTCATAGATACGGCTTCGACCTGCAGACAAGTTCTCGTTATAAACTTGCATGTTATTGATCGAAGATTGGAGTCTGTTTTGGAGAGCTCCCATCTCGGCGCGGTTCTCAGCGAGTTTTTGAATTGCACCATCGATTTTATCGAGGTTGTTCTGTGCGTCTTCACGAGTCTTCACAGTCATCCCCGAAACACCGAGAGCATCTCCCGTGATGTTCGTTTTTTGAACATCATAGACGAAACGATCGAGTACTGCGTCGTTATGCAATCCAACTTGGATCTGGAGGGATTCTCCTTCACCGTTTAACAGTCTTTTACCGTTAAATTCAGTGGATTTTGCAATCCTGTCTAATTCTTGGCCGAGCTGAGTTACCTCTTTGTCGATGAATGATCGCTCCTGATCGCCGATCGTATCCGATGCAGCTTGGATGGACAATTCACGGAAGCGGGTCAAGATGTTACCCGTTTCGCTCATCGCGCCTTCAGCCGTTTGAATCATCGAAATACCGTCGCCGGCGTTTCGAATGTCCTGACCTAAAGAGCGGATGTGTGAGCGCATTTTTTCCGAAATCGCGAGTCCGGCTGCATCATCTGCAGCTCGAACAATTCGGGAACCCGAAGACAAGTGTTCGAGGTTCATTTTTTGAGCTGTTGAGTTGGTGTTCAATGCGCGTTGCGCGGCAAGCGATTGAACGTTCGTATTAATCCTAAGACCCATACCATTCCCCCATATGACTACGTACTACTCCCTGTCCCGTCGTGAGGAGTGATGGAGGAACTCTTTCTGCTTTTTTAAGGCAAAAAGACCTCTCATCGCCACGCACGGCGATTTCAGAGAAGAATGAATTTTCGCAGGAATTTGCTGTACCCCTGCAATTGAAGTAACCCCTTCCGGACTATTCCAGAATAATGATTCTTCAATCACAGATTATTTCGGTCAGGTATTGTCTAAACTTTAGACTATTTTGGTCAACTATTGCACAGTTGGTCATTTATTCATGACGCGCTGCATTAAGTATCTGTTACTATACGATTTAATTTGCAATAACTTCTGAAGCTTTTTCATTCTCAAACTTTAGAAATGATATCGGCGGCCGTATAGGGGTCGATTTCTCTGTCTATCAATTGCTGAATCAGCGACTGTCCTGATCGGGTATTAAATGCGCCTTTAACCGTTTCCTCAAGCCTCTCGCCCAGGATGTTTAGGACTTCTTCCTGAAGAAAGGCCCGGCTCTTCTCGTCGCGTTTTCCAGATCCGGTCAACCAAGCCTGGTGTTTCTCAATTCCCTGGATCAGTTCTGGAATTCCAATACCGCGGACCGCTTCTGTTTTCTGAACGGGAATCATCCAACTCTTTTCATCGTGCTCATTGAGTCCGACCGAAAGAATGAGTTCCTTCACCATCTTATCCGCTTCGGGACGATCGGATTTATTCACAGCAAAGATGTCCGCGATTTCCATCAGTCCGGCCTTCATCATCTGAATCGAGTCCCCACTCTCAGGAACCATGATGACGAGCACGGTCTGAGCGAGTTTCAAAATATCGAGTTCCGTTTGTCCCACTCCCGCGGTCTCAACTAAAATCACGTCAAATCCAGCAGAATCTAAGACGAGAACGACTTCTTTCGTCGCGTGAGAGAGTCCGCCATGCTTTCCACGAGTTCCGAGAGAACGAATAAAAACACCTTCGTCTGAAGTGTGTTGTTGCATCCGAATGCGATCACCCAAAATCGCTCCGCCCGAAAATGGAGAAGAAGGATCGACTGCCACAATGGCTACTTTCTTGCCCTGCTTTCGAAGTTCAGCCGCGAGCTGATCGACGGTGGTCGATTTACCCGCGCCGGGTGGACCGGTAATTCCCCAAACCTGCGCTCGGCCCGAGTGGGCGTAAATTTTCTTCATGACGATATGGATGTCGTCGTCACGGTTTTCCACCTTAGAAATCAGGCGCGCGAGTGAAAGGCGATGGCCGGAGAGCATCTTTTGAATGAGATCATCTATCCGTGATTCAGATTCGCTTGTCGGACTTGTTTTAGGTGCCATACGCTCCTCGGGGCTCCCCCGCCTCTATAGTATTACCACAGTCTAGGCAGATTTTGCCCGTTCAACGCTCAGCGGTACTTCCGATAAGTCCAACATGAGCACTTCAATTACGGAGTTCTATTACCGCCGCTTCAGAAATCAGATCGCCCACGCTATCGCAGCGGGCGCCTGCCTGCTGCTTGGGGCAGCAGGGATCTTTTTCGGTGCCGTTCTTGGAGTAAAGCTCATGTCATTCCTTCCCGAGCTTCCCTCAATCTTTCAGGCATTCTTCGTGATCACCACTACGGCGGTCGGCTTTATCGCTGGAAGTAGCGCAGCCTACGGCCTTGGTCCAATTTGGATTCGAGCTGGCTTTTCCGCAAAATCCTATCGCCGCCGCATCCAGCTTCCGGAGACTATTGGTGGAAAGATTGATGTCTTTTTGATCAATGACGAGAAATACACTTCCTTTGGAAAAAATGTTGTTATCGCCGGATTTAAGGGCGGAAAAGGGCTTTTCCGTCCGGCCATATTCATTTCGAGCACGGTTGCAGCAGAATGCACGAGCCACGAAATCGATTCAATTATCGCGCACGAACTCGGACACCTTGCCTCGTCTCATTTGAAGAAACGCGTCCTTTCATCGATCGGACTCTTTTCATGCGGGGCTGTGTTCACCGCTCTCCTTCTTCTCGGAATGCACTGGAGTGGATACGCGACGCTTGCTACCCACTTTGGTACTTTCGCGGGCATCATTCCGGCAGTACTGACCTGGATTCATAATCGCAGACTAGTTTGCGAACACGAGAAAGAAGCTGACCTCCGCGCGGTCCACGAATTTGGGGCTACCCCTGCGGCGCTCATTTCCGCTCTGAAGCGACTGAGCCAAATGAACTCTGGCTTCAGTAACTCGCTTTTCCAAGAACGCATTAAAATCTTGGAGTCGATGACCTCCTCCACCGCCCCTGTCCCTACGCCCGAAGAACCATCCTTCCCAGTCGCAGCTTAAGTGGGATAGGCAATTCCTGCCGCTTGCGCGCCACGCTAGACTACTCGAACCTAAATGAAGGGACAAAATCCGCGAGGAGTGCGTCTCTTTAGCGAGGAGATTTCCATGCGTTTCGAGTGCGCTCATTGTCAGTGCCATTTATCAGTTGAGATTGATTGGAACGACCGTACAGAAGTTCCCGTTCAATGTGGAAAATGCGAAGGCATCTCGGTCGTAAAAAGTAAGAGCCGTATGGCAAAACTCAACTCTTCCTCCCAGGTCTCAGAAACCGCCACGACTGCCGCGGCAGTTCCACCACCTGCGCCCGCGAAATTTTCACCTCCTCCTTTTCGTGCAACCGATGTGAAGGTACCCAGCTTTCTTAAAAACAAAGTTGATGAGAGCATTCGGGCATTTGATTCCGAGACTGAGCAAGAAGCGAGTGTACAGCCCACGATCGATGCTGGATTCGACACAAAAAAGAAGTGGTTAGCATTCGTCGGCGCAATTGCGATCTTGTCGGGAAGTTATCTTATTTGGAATACAGCTCGAATCGCGAAGCGGACCTATCGTTTTTCACAGACTGCTACTGCACCAGCAAGCGCGAGCGCTGAGCCCGAAGCAAAAATCGCAAATTAGAGCTTCTTCTTCGGATGCGTATTCGCGCGGGCGATTTCTTCGTCGATCCTGAATTCGATCATGCTCTGAATTCCAGGCCGAAACTTTTCCCAAAACATTTTCGCTTTTCGATGATCTGCTGAAGGAAGTTCAAGTGTGATTGTGGGAATACCCATTTCCTGACCCGCGTAATTTCCTAAGCTACCGGGAAAAAATCCCGTGGAACTTGCGCGAAGACGCGACCGCAGCTCTAGGCAGGCCTGAACGTAGTCTTTCGGAAACCGATCGAGAAGAATGCTGTTCGGTCCGTCGTAGTCCGTGACGTTCAACGGTGCGTGGATCGAAAGAATTTTTTTAGGTTTAAACCTCTGAATCAGCTCTTCCTGGAAATGCGTTTCCGGCTCTGAGCTCGGCTCCCAACCCGGAAACCGACGCGGATTCTTTCGGAGTTTTCCCTTCCAGGTCTGAAGAGCCTTCGACTTCCAGTCCGAAGTCGCGAAATTTCGATTGAGGTCGACACCTTTTGCGTTCATCCGGATCGGTGGTTTTCGGAAATGGCCATCAGGATTCACAAAGGGAGCAACCACAATATGTGAGTTCTTCAGCGAAGCTTCGTGTTCGCGCACCCAGTGCACAAGCTTAAATCCTAAATAGAGAGGGGTCACCTCATCGGGATGGACCATGGATAAAATCAGTGTCGTGTTTGGGGACGAACGATCGCCAAATTCCACATAAATCAAGGGGCGACCCTCGACAGACTTACCACTCGTTGACCATTGAATGTCCTGACAGGTCTTGAGATCCCACTTGTACTGGGAAATCGACGTGTTCATCTTGGAACACATCTCCTGAATTTCCTTTTGATCTCTACTCGTTTCCTCAGCCGTCTTTTGGGGAGTTGAAATACTACTGCCAGCCGTTGGTCCTGGGTTAACTGGGTTCGACTTTTGGGGTGAGCAAGCAGCCAGTCCGATCGCCGATCCAAAGAAAATGGCTTTGAGCCGCCAACTCTTCATGGTCTTCATTGGCGGGCCGCCTTCTTGTCACCTTTTGAACTGTCTTTCACTCGTCTCAAGCGACGATGCGTGAGCCACCATTTCGCAACACCCATTAAAATAACAGATAAAGCGACAAAGATAATTCCGTGTTCAATTTTCTTAATCCAACGGATAACGAGATCGATCGAGTCTCCAAAATAATAAATAGCTCCGACAATTGCAGGAACGGAAATGAGAGCGGCCAGTCCGTCCATGGAGAAAAACTTCCAAAACGGTACATGCAGGAGTCCGGCTGAAAAAAACATCGGCGCTCGAAGGCCCGGCATGAAGCGGGCAAAGAATAAGATCCGCTTCGATCCCTTTTTATTAAACCGTTCGGAGGCAAGCTTCAGGCGATCTTCCGGGATCAAGCTTTGGAAGAAACGCTTCTTCATCATCTTGCGACCGTACTTATAACCTAAAAAGAACATGAACGAATCGCCGAGCATCACACCTGTGAAGCCGACAGCGATCATCACCCAAAGATTACAGAGTCCGTAGTACGCGAGAAGTCCGCCCGCAATGAGCGTGATGTCTTCTGGGATCGGAAGTCCGAGCCCGCACAAAAGAAGAACGCCGAAGACCAAAAAATAAGGGGTCGGGCCGTAGAAGTTTAAAAGAAAGTCGACCAGTGCATCCATGAGTTTAGAGTCTGATGAGGGTATCCAAAAAGGAGAGCGAATCTCAAGGTTTAATGCGCCGATCCAAACCCATTAATGGATGGTTCTCGCGATATTCATCAACCAGAGCACCCAAATCGACGTGAGTGTAGCGTTGGGTGGTTGATAATCGCTCATGGCCCAAAAGCTCTTGAATCGATCGCAAGTCAGCCCCTGCTCCTAAGAGATGGGTCGCAAAGCTATGACGAAGGCCATGGGGCGAGATCATACGCGAAGCCGCAATCCGAATGAGGTGTTTCGTGAGGATCCTCGCCACTGATCGGGCGGTTAAGCGAGTTCCTCGAACGTTAGAAAACAAAGGCGAATCTGAGTCACGTGAATCAAAGTCGGAGATCATATTCTCTAGTGCTTCGCGAGCGGGCGTGCCAAAAGGGACCGTGCGTTCTTTCGAACCTTTTCCAAGGACGCGGACCCAACCCGATTTCATATCTAGGTCCTGGATATTGAGACCTACAGCTTCACTTACCCTCAGACCAGAGCCATAAATCAGCTCAAAAATCGCGCGGTCACGGCGCCCAAGTCGAGTGGATACGTCAGGCGCTTCAATGAGCTCCCGAACCTCTTCGATCTTTAAAAATTTGGGCAACGTTTTTTTCATCTTCGGTGACGGGACAAGAATCCCGATGTCACGATCGATCCAGTTTCTTGCCCTCAAAAATTTAAGGAAGGAACGAATGCTGGAGAGCCTCCGGCAGAGACTCGATTTCTCATGGCTGTCATTGAGCTGAGAAAGGTAAGAACGAAGGTGCAGAGGCTTCAGACGAGAGCCCAGTTCCGAGACGCGGGTGAAACCCTGTGTTTTCAGGCTGCCCGACCAGTGATTGAGGTCGATTCCATAGGCGCGGAGGGTGTGAACGGAAAATTTCCTTTGAGTTGCAAGTACTTCAAGGAATGCGTCAATTGCGTCCTGAATGGTCCGTTCCACCCTTTAAGTTTAAGCCCAAACGCTACCTATGGTAAAGGAGCCTTCATGAAAGTTCATATTGTCGGGGCAGGCTTCGCCGGTAGCGAAGCCGCGTATTTTTTGGCTGAGAGTGGAATCGAGGTCGATCTTCACGAAATGCGTCCGACTCGGATGACGGAGGCTCATAAGACCGATCGATTCGCCGAACTTGTCTGTTCAAATTCCTTTAAATCGCTCGATCCGATTTCTGCCCCCGGAATGATGAAAGCCGAGATGCGCATCATGGGCTCACTCACGCTCCAAGCAGCTGAACTCTCAAAAGTGCCTGCGGGTCAAGCGCTCGGCGTAGATCGCGACGTCTTCTCAGGGATCGTCACAGAAAAAATTCGGAATCACTCGAAGATTAAAATTCATACGGGCGAAGTATCCGCCCCGTTCACCGATGGACTTACATTATTTGCCACGGGTCCACTGACTGCTCATTCGCTTACCCAGTGGATTGAGCGCGCGACTTCCGAAAATGAACTTTATTTTTACGACGCGATCGCCCCGATTATTGAAACCTCCTCGATCGATATGAATCATGCGTTTGTGGCGAATCGGTACGGAAAGGGCGATGAGGACGCCTACCTGAATTTACCGCTTTCGAAAGAGGAGTACGACGCGTTCATCGATGCCATTTTAGCGGGCGAGAAAGTCGCTCCTAAAAACTTCGAAAAGGAAAAATTCTTCCAAGGTTGTCAACCGATCGAAGCGATCGCCGCAACGGGGCGCGAATCTTTACGCTTTGGCCCCATGAAGCCCGTGGGACTCGACGATCCACGCACGGGACGAAGACCCCATGCGGTGATTCAGCTACGTCCAGAAAATAAAAGTAAGACAGCGTACAATATGGTCGGTTTTCAAACGAAGCTCAAATGGGGAGAGCAAAGCCGAATCTTCAAAATGATTCCCGCGCTTCGAAACGCTGAATTTATTCGCATGGGATCCATCCATCGAAACACTTACATCTGCGGACCAAAAGCACTGCGTTCGGACTTGAGCCTTCGCTCCCACCCGAACGTTTACTTCGCAGGTCAGATCACGGGCGTCGAAGGATATCTGGAGAGCGCGGCGTCAGGTCTCACCGCTGCACACTTTATTCGCGATCGCGTACTAGGCCGCGCTGTGAATCCACCTCCTCTGAATACCGCACTGGGCGTTCTTCATCATTACGTGACCGCGAGCGAACCTAAAAACTATCAGCCGATGAACGCATGTTTTGCGATCTACGACCCGCAGTACTTCGACGGCCTCACTTCGCTTAGAAAAGACGCCCTTCGAAAAGGGATGGCTGATCAAGCTCTAGCCAATTTCAGAAAATGGTGGGAATCTTCCTCTGAATCTTCACTCGAAATGAATTCGATCGAGAATTCACAAGACCCTGCTTCATCCGTCCCCGAGAAAGCCCTCTCTTCATGAAACCTTCCGATTTTTCGCCCTTTTTGATCGGCCTCGCAGCCGTACTTTGGGCCTCAGACACGATATTTCGATTCCCGCTCGTGAAACACCAGGTGGATTCGACCTGGATCGTCTTCATCGAGCACACGATTTGTTTACTGCTGATCGCTCCCTGGATTTTCTTCGTCAAAAAAAGGAAAGCGTTCCGAGTATCGAGTAATCAGTGGATCGCGTTAGTCGTGATCGGCGGGGGCGCTTCGGCTATCGCTACCGTCCTTTTCACGGCGAGCTTTCAATACGTGAATCCATCCGTAGCGATTTTAGTTCAAAAACTTCAGCCGATCGTAGTGGTTGTGCTTGCGCGACTCTTTCTCCTTGAGCGACCAAAAAAGAATTTTTTCATCTGGGCCACACTCGCCTTGATGGCTGGACTCGTCATCTCGTTTCCAAACTTCCAGTTCGGTTTAGGTGGGGAGATAAATCCGAAGGGAAGTTTTTTCGCACTCTCTGCAGCTGCGCTCTGGGGACTCGCGACAGTGATCGGAAAGTCCGTTTTAGAAAAACTTTCCCCGAGTGTCGTGACGTTCTGGCGGTACTTTTTCGGTTTCATCACTTTGGTCGTCGTACTCTTTGCGACTCACGGAAGTCTTGGACTCAAGGAATTTGGCGGCGCTCTCGACGCTCAGGCTTGGCGCGCACTTTTCTACATCGCTATTGGCCCGGGCCTCATTGCGATGCTGCTCTATTATAAGGGAATGACGCGCGCATCGGCGATGACGACAACCTTTATGGAACTTTTGTTTCCGATTACGGCCGTTGGCATCAATACCTTCTACTTAGATCAACCCTTAAATCCAGTACAGGCGTGTGCCGCGATCGTATTGCTTTTTGCAGTAACGATGATTTCACTCGGTGAGCGTCGATCGCCCTAATCCGCCCAAATTTTCTTCGTGAGAATTTCGGCTCGATCGCCCATGAAGATGTTGTCGATGGGCTTTTGTGGAAAGAAACCAACC
>CAYOJT010000087.1:0-10087 GCA_964404365.1 uncultured Bacteriovoracaceae bacterium | reverse complement strand
TTTGTTCGCTCCTTTCACTCTCGGCCCAAGCCGCGAGTTATCCAGCCGAAGGCTACTTTGGGAATGAAAATGCGCTGTTTGCATGCGTGATCGGCGCTGAAAAGGGGATGCAAGCTGCCCTCCAAGAGACAAGCGCGCTTGAGCTTTTCGATTATGCATTTACGGGTCGTGTCCGCTACGTAGAGAGCGGAAATCCGACCTATCCTATGGGCACGTACTGCGCGACCGTTCTTAATTTGAACGGCGAAGTTGAAAAATTTTCTGAAAAGCGAGTGATCACGCACGATCGGGATGAAAGAAAGGCGACTCTAAAAGGCGCTGACGCGACCGTAGAAAAAGCATGTGCAGAGGCCGAAAAGGCTGCTCTCCACTGGTCCCAGTACGGAGGGCCGATAGACTGGACGGATTGGCGCGTGTTTTCGTCTCGAATGCTTGGACGAACCTATGAACAGGGTCGAGAGTGGGGCACAGGAATCCCATGGGCGACCTGCACGATCAAACGAGAGTTTTCGAGTGTCCTCATTAAAAATTACGGTGGGTATTCAGAAACTGACTCAGGAGTAACGCCAAAGGACGCCTGCTCAAAAGCTCTAAAGACGATTGAATCAAAAGCAAAAGCAAACTGCGAGTCGAAAGGTTTATTCCTCCATGACTTCACACCCGGCGGTCAAGCGATCGAGCAACCACGTTCGGGCCTTGTGGTCTGCAGAACATCAGCAGATTTTATGTGTTTTGAAGAGTAATGAAAATCGATGACAAAAATGATCGTGATTTGGATGCTGAAGGTCTGTTAAGCTCTTCAGCATCCAAATGAAAAAGAACTTAGAAAAAAACGCTCAGAAAATTCTCTTGCTCCTCCTCACTCAGGTGCTTAAATCTGCTCCCTTGAGAAAGCGAATCGGATTGAAACTGCCCCGAGATTCCCACACCCAAGTTTACCTCTCGCTCGACCTTGAGTTGGTTTCTGCGACTGTGATGAGGAAGCTCAACAAGAAGCATCGGGGAAAAGATCAGCCCACCGATGTGCTCTCCTTTCCAGCGCACAAAGTTTTCCAAAGGAGCGGGCATCTCGGCGATATCGTCATTTGCCTTCCCGTTCTAAAAGCACAGGCAAAAGCCGAAAAACATAGCCCCGCCCATGAGCTTCAGGTTCTTCTAACGCATGGAGTCTTACATCTGCTTCATTTTGATCATGAGAAAAGCCCCAAGCACGCGCGGGAAATGGCCCTTTGGGAGAAAAGGCTCCTAAAATCTCAGGGTCTCATCGCACGGGTTACGAAATCGTCTTAAATTCGCCGAGTCTTTCCCGTATAAAGCTCTCTCTATGGAAATGCATGAAATCCGAAAAAATTTCGACGCGATGAAGGAACGCCTGGAGTTCCTGAGGGGGTCGCTTTGACCTCCCTGTTAAGCGTCGCCGTATCGAAGAACTAAACCACCTCTCCACACAAAACGGTTTAAGGAACGACAACCGAAAAGCAAAACAGATGACCCAGGAGAAGTCTCGACTCGAGACTGAGGTCAACGCGTTTGATGATCTCGAGCGCTCTTACAACGACGCCACAACACTCTTTGAACTCGCTCAGGAAATGAACGATCAGGATTCGATGAACGAGACAGTTAAGCTCGTGGGTGAGCTTTCTGGAAAATTCGAAAAAGCGGAATTCCAAAAATTACTCAGCGAAGAAAACGATGAGAAAAATGCGATCGTGACGATCAATGCGGGCGCAGGCGGAACCGAGTCTCAGGACTGGGCGCAGATTCTTCTTCGAATGTATCAGAAGTGGGTCTTAGATCACGGGTTTAGAGCTGACATTCTCGATGTTTTACCGGGCGAAGAGGCGGGAATTAAGAACGTGACCTTTACAGTGACTGGTCCCCACGCTTATGGACTTTTAAAGAGCGAAGCGGGCGTTCATCGCCTCGTGCGAATTTCGCCCTTCGATTCGAACGCGCGCAGGCACACGAGTTTCACGTCGGTCTATGTAACGCCCGAAATTGATGACGATTTCGAAGTCGTCATCAATCCAGCTGATCTACGGATCGACGTTTATCGCGCAGGCGGTAAAGGTGGACAGGGAGTGAACACGACCGACTCTGCCGTTCGGATCACGCACATTCCGACAAATACGGTTGTTACATGTCAGCAGGAGCGCTCTCAGATTAAGAACCGCGATCTTGCGATGAAGGTTCTTCGTTCGCGATTGTATGAGCGCCACATGGAAGAAGAGCGTAAGAAACAAGACGCACTCGAAAACACGAAGCGCGATATTTCTTGGGGTAACCAAATTCGCTCCTACGTCCTTCACCCTTATAAAATGGTAAAAGACCACCGCACCGGATATCAGGTCGGGTCTGCAGAGAAGACACTCGATGGAGATCTCGACGGATTTATTAAGGCCTATCTCACTTGTCGTATCACCGGCGAGTGGATCCGCGGTGGCGGAGACGACGTTTAGCCTTCTCGTCTAATGCCCGTTTTGACAGCGCCGATCGATGCATTTAGCGGAAATGGCGAATCGCTCACAGGTAACGGATTTCGGATCCGCTAATTCACAGTCTTTTCTGATGATCGCCCACTGTTTTTCGAGTTCAGCCTGAAGAGCACTCGGAAATCCAGGTACCCGCACTACAATTTCCTCCGCGCAGGTGTAGGGTAAGAGCTTTTGGATCATGCAGTCGGAGTCTTTTTCGCATTCGTATTTTACGTTTTGATCGAGCCATTGATGAAAGTGACCCCGGACTTCTTCACATTTTTTCTGCCTGCGTGCCATTTCGTCCGTCAGAGGAATTCCGGCGAGCGAAAAACGGATCTTCGAACCTTTCTTGTAGGCTACTCTTTGAATTTTTGTGTCTTCACTCAGTTGAAGCGACGCTGGGAGGAGATTCGGATGAAACTCCACCCTACCTTCGACGGGGTAGCCCTTGATCCACTGTGGTCTAGCGATTTCTAAAGCGCTTAGTTTTTCTTCTTTGAAATGGAGCGTGGCAGGGGACTTCAGTGCCATGCCCGCGATCTGGCAAGGGCTTTTGAGCTGCGCATAGACGAGAGTTCCATCGGCAAGCGTCGTAACCACTGCGCCCTTCGGGAGAATGACTTCGCCGTGAGTTTCGGGCTCATTCAAGGTTCGGTTTTTCAGGCCCGTTATCCCGGAAGGCGCCTCAGGCGCGGTTCCTAAGACAGGTTTTCGAAATTTTCCTGTTTCTCTGGGGTCAGCCCCTGCGGGCGAGAGGGACAAAAACGGGAGGACTAGAGTTAGTACCATGACGATAACGAGGGGCGAGCCAGCGGTCGGTTTCATGGACTTAGTTTAGTTCGCTACGGCCAGGATATCGATAGAAACTTGACGTTTTGACCTAAACCGAAGCTTCCCTTACACTATGAGGGTATCGAAAGTTTTGACCCTGGGAGGATCTCACATGAACCGAAGGCCATGGCCGTTGGTTTTGTTGGCACTACTACAAATCATCACGCCGCTTCTCTACCTTTGGGTCGCTGCCGTTCATAATAATCTCACCTTGGGTGGCATGTTCGATGAGATCTTAGCTCTTGAGACACCGCTTCGGAAAGTCGAGCTTTTCGTTCTCCCGCTCATTTTGGGAGCACAGATTTTTTTCACTCGCCGTCTCGGGTACTACGTTGCGGTTTTGGGGTGCCTCTACCTTGCGGTTCGTAGCGTATTAGTTTTCTACGCTACCAACCAAACCGACCCTGTTTACGTCATCGTATTTTCTAATATCGTCAGTCTAATTGGTGTGGTCTATCTCGCGCGTTCAAAAGTCCGCGATATTTATTTTAATCCGCGACTTCGCTGGTGGGAAACGCCCCCTCGATACATCGTTGCCTGGGATGCTAAGCTTTCGCGCGCGGGGAGTGAAACGGCCTCCGTAAAGATTTCGAACCTTTCGATCGGTGGAGCAGGGGTAGATACCTCTGATACCGGATTTGTGCCCAACGAAGTCGTCGATCTGAAATTCGAGCGAAATGGCCAGACCTACGCTCTCCGTTCACGCGTCGTGTGGCAGTCGAAATTTCCGACCATGGGAACTCGTCTCGGTCTCGAGTGGATGGAGTCTGCGATGAACGTCGAGCGCGTGAAGGTTCGTCGTTTAGTTGCGGAACTGAAGGCCGCTAAGACCCCTGAAACTCGCCAAATCCCGAGCTGGTGGACGGATCTCAAGGCTTGGATCACGGGCTCGAGTGCAAATACCTGATCCTTCGCTGAATTCGGCTCGAAACGGCAACTGAATTTCTGGGCCGATTATTCGGAAATTAAATCAAGTAATAGTCACGATCCAGTAATAGAGTGGCATTCCTATCGTTATGTTGAATGGAAATGTCACTCCGACTGCCATGGGGATAAATAAGCCCGGGTCAGCTTTCGGCGCGGTAAGCCTCATTGCAGCCGGCACGGCGATGTATGAGGCGCTTGCGGCAAGCGTAGCCAGCATGAATCGATCTCCCACCTGCTGAGTAAAAAACCCGCTCAATATTGCGACGAGTCCTCCATTTAAAACAGGGAAGATCAGAGCGCAGGCGGGCGTGAAATAACCCGAGTTCTTGAAGACACTAATCCTTTTCGCGGTCACCATCCCCATCTCGAGTAGAAAGATCGATAGAAACCCCTTAAAAATGTCGGTAGTGAAGGGTTTAATTCCTTCCGCTTGTTTCGTGTCTGAAATTAATCCGATCACCAAGCTTCCTAAGATAACGAAAACGCTACCGTTCGTAAAAGAGTGGCGAATGATTGAGCCCATCGACCGCTCTCCTGCCTTCTCAGAGCGATCGTAAATTCCCATCAGCATGACACCCACGATAATCGCTGGCGCTTCCATTAACGCCATGACGGCCACCATGTAGCCAGTGAATTGAACGCCGATCACTTCGAGAAATGCCACTGCAGAAACAAAAGTGACCGCACTGACGGAGCCGTAGGTGGAAGCGATCGCTCCTGCATTCGCGATACTGAGACGATTTTTCAGAATGTAAAAAACATAGACGGGAATTAATGCGGCGATCAGGACTCCGAAAAATAGAACGGCGAGCATGCCGGTCGTGAAAGTCGAATGTGCGAGCTCTTGACCGCCCTTAAAACCAATCGAAAAGAGTAAATAAAGCGCAATGAACTTTACAGACTGAGCTGGTATTTCCAGATCGCTCTTAATTAAGACTGCTATTATACCCAGCAGAAAAAAGAGGAGCGTAGGATTCGTGAGGTTCGAAGTGAGTAGCTCAATCTGCATCCGCTTATTAGTCCGTCCAGGTGACTTTGCCGGAGGCTAGGTCGTACATTGCCCCGACTATTTTGAGCTTACCCGCCTTTTCAAGGCTGCTCAAGGTCGCGCTCTTCTTTCGAATCGACGATACAGTGCGGGTTACGTTCTCCTCAGCGACTCGGTCGATGTGAGCATAGGAGTGTGGGTCGAACTTGGGCTCACTTGCCTTGACAGACTGGACGGATGGCTCAATTTTTTTGAGTAAGTCTGTTAAGTGCTCGAGTTTTGCTCCCTGGCATGCACCCTTCACGGCGCCGCATTTCGTATGTCCCATGACCACGATGAGTTTTGCGCCCGCAACCGCGGTTCCGAACTCCATGCTGCCTAAGATGTCAGAGTTTTCGATGTTTCCTGCCACTCGCACGACGAAGATATCGCCAATACCTTGGTCGAAAACAATCTCAGGTGGAATCCGCGAATCTAAACAACTCAAAACGATGGCATAAGGCTTCTGAGAATTTTGAGTCTTCTGGATCTGGGCGCTGAAGTCTTGGCTGATGGTACGTTTCATCAAGAATCGGCTATTTCCATCTGCTAGCGCTTTCTTGGCCTGTTCCGGGGTTTGGATAGCGACCTCATCAACCTCCTCCGGAGCCCGCTGAGGGCTGCTGCATGCGGTAGTCGTAAGGAGAATGAGTGAAAGAAATTTGATGGGGAGGACGGAGTTTGCTGTTTTCATAACTTAGATTTCGGCCTTTCTAGCAGGAAGTTAAAATGGATAAGGGCGATTACGGTTATCGTTTAAAACGATACTAAAATGACGAAACGGACTGCTGAGAACATGAACTCAACAGTCCGTTTCGGGTGGCTGTGAGGGGGGGCTAGGATGCGACCAGCGCACCGGACGCGATTTTACGCGCGTTCCTTCGAATTTTGACTCGCTTCCGATCTCCATGCCTATTCAACCGTTCGAGAAGGTGGTGGGTCATATCGTTCAGAGCCTCATAGAGGCTTGAAGCCGATTTTTCGAGGGTCACGGAATTGAAACGACCCCCATTGAAACGCACTCTCGCCGTGAATAGATCCGGTCCAGACTGGATGGGTGAATTTTCCATGCTAAGAGTCACGTTGATCTTACTCTTCTCCAGTTCCGGAAAGCGCTCGACGACTCTATTCATGCGATCAAGCGCCATCTCCCTAGCGAATTCTGATTTGAACAAATTCTTAAAAACGACCTGGATCATAGGGCCTTCCTTTCATTGGTTCCGTTTTGTCCATTTTGATAATTCGGAAAATACACGAACTGTTCCTCAGTCGAGTCTTTCCGCTCTAGAATCGCGAGTGCGGCGTGGATTCCCGGTAGTTCTCCCTGTCGAGTCACAACGACCTCCCCGCCCTGCGCTAAAACTTCCTGTGCGATGTCATCTAAAACGTCATCGTCCTCATGATCGATATCGTCCGAATGGAGTGAGAGCTTTCCAGTTTTCCGAAGAAGTTTCCCGAAAATCTGCACGTCCTGAGAGATGATGAGCTTTTTTATTTTCCCATCGACTGCGGCCTTGGCGATTTGAAAAATGTTCCGCTTTCCCAAACGAACGCTTTCGGCTTGGTTGAATTCAAGTAAGCTTTCGCTAATGATTCGTTTCGTTTCATTACGAAGAACGGCGCGCGCCTCATAACGGAGCTCTGAAACATCCTTATGCGAGAAAATGGGGGAAAGGATGCTCGACTCGATTCCGGAGTTTTTTAACTTTCGGTAGAGCGGATTCACGAGCTCTCTCTTCCCGGCCAAGAAGAGTCGCACCTTACTTTTTGTAAGGGTCTCGTTCAGCCAGTCGCTGAGCCAGTCCATCGTTTCTTCAATCTTCTTCTTCGTCTGGATCGATTCCGAGAAGGTCGGATCATCCACTGAAAGCAGTTCTTTTCTTAACGCTTCTGGAAAAATGACCGCATCGATATTTTGGAAGTTGTGGAGGCTGCCGCGGTAAAGATGAGCGGAGCCCTCTTCTAACCCGATAATTAAAAAATCTCGATCAACCTGCATCCATCTCAGTAACGGTTTGACGTGGAAAGTAGTGGCGACAATGCAGGTGGGTTCAACCTGGATCGGAAGATTCATCATTCGAAAAGATTCGCTCGTTCGAAAGAGACCGACGCTTCCGCTCATTTGGTTGAGAAATCGGTGATCGGTGAGGAGGGCTTCGATCGGCTCGAGATACTTTTGTATCTCTTCCGGGCTAAGAACGGGCGTAAGGTATTCCCGAGCAGTTACCAGGGTTTTTTGGATTTGGCTTCGGGTCGAGTCGACCCCACGTCCCTTTGCTAAATAGGCGGTAAGATGAAGTCCATTTCGAGAACGAATCAGAGGCCAAAGCGCATCACTCTTATTGACGATCATGAAATCTCCTGTTGAAGCTGCTGGAATCAGTTCCAGTCACCTTAAACTCTACGGAGAATTCAAAAATATATAAAATGGATAAAAATGAGTTTTAGTATCGTTTAAAACTATACGTTAAAACTTTTAAATAACTGCTTTGCGATCTTGTTTTCAATTTTACGTTCCGCACATACGAGAAGGAGTTCCTCTTCTACGCCTTCCAGTTTACCGATCTCGACTAATTCACCTGACAAGATCTGCCGCGTGACTGCGTGAGGCGCGGCAGGGAGAAGGCCTAATCCGCTTACCGCCATTAGTTTTTTCACGGCGATGTCTTGGCTCTCCGCTAAAATTTCAAATCGCATGGGTAGTAAGTTCGCCCAGTGATCCAGGTCGTAGCGGAGTTTACTATCGTAGGTGGGTAATAGAAATGGCTGATTGATAATGGAATGAGGGAAATGGGTTCGTAGTTTCTTGAATTTCGGAGCACCGAAAATTCGCACACCGTTTTTGGCGATCCTTCTGTGAAACAGTCCCTTCGAACTCGTGGAGGAGGGAAGGAAGTTAGTGACCATGAGATCGACTCGGTGAGAAGTTAACTCACGTAATAATTCGTCTAATTTACCCTCAAGTAGTGAAATCTGACAGGGGGAGATCTTGAGAGCCTGCTGGACCAGCTCTAAGACGACCTGTTTCGGTATGCTGTCTAAGGCCGCGATGCAAAGCGATGGTCGAGTAGGTCTAATTTGATCGTTGAGTACTTCAAGCATCTCAGAGCCCAATTTGAATATGTTTCTTGCATAATCAAACGCCACCTTACCCTGCTCGGTGAGAACGAGTTTCTTGTGGTGGCGGTCAAACAGCTGGAATCCAATTGCTTCCTCAAACTGCTTCAGCTGCGCCGACAGTGTGGGTTGTCCCAGTCGAAGCTTTGAAGCGGCCTTAGAAACCGTTCCTTCTTCCGCGATCGTCTTGAAATAATAGAGGTGATGGTAATTCATCCATGCGCTCATAAAAGTCCTTTCAGGGTTAACTTTTGACTATCATAAAAAACAATGAATTCATATGCGAATATCCATTGGAGTGATACACGGATTTTGACGATACTCTCTTCAAGGGCTTCAGGTGAAGGGTATGAGTCTGGAACGAGTAGCGAATCACATTCGAGAGATCATTCTAGGGAATGCTTTCCAGAAGTTCATTTTAGCGCTGATCCTCGTTTCAGCAGTGATTGTTGGACTTGAAACCAGTCCCGCGTTCATGAATGAGTTCGGCCCTATCTTGATGCAGATTGATCAGATTATCGTCTGGCTCTTTGTCGGTGAAATCGCGCTAAAAATTTTGGCTCAAGGACGTACGCCTTTGAACTATTTCAAAGACGGCTGGAATGTCGCGGATTTTCTGATCGTTATGGGATGCTTGTTTTCTGCGACCGGAGGGGCTGTCGCTGTTTTCCGACTGATTCGAGTGCTGCGTGTCTTGAGACTGATCACGGGCGTGCCGAAGTTACAAACTATTGTTTCAGCTCTTTTGAAAAGTATTCCCTCGATGGGTTATGTCCTGCTGCTATTAGCAGTTCATTTTTACATGTATGGCGTTCTAGGTACTGTACTGTTTTCGAAAAACGATCCGATTCACTTCGGTTCATTGGGGAAATCCTTTCTGTCACTTTTCCAAACACTCACTCTCGAGGGTTGGGTCGATTTGATGCGCATTCAACTATATGGGTGTGCTGAGTTTGGATATGAAAATTACCCAAAACAGTGTGTGGCTTCGAGCGCACAGCCGGTTTTGGCAGTGTTGTATTTTATTACGTTCATTGTGTTGGGAACGATGACCATACTCAATCTACTGATCGGCGTGGTGGTAAATGGTGTGGCCGAATCTCACCAGGAAGTAGGAGGAGCTGATACTACCGCAGTAGTTCCTGTTCGCGATTTGAATCAACTTGCTCAGGAAGTTCGTGAGCTAAAACAGCTGATCAGAGATCGACAGCCCTGAAGGCTGCAGAGCCGGAGATTTTTACTTGAAGGTGGATTTCTGGATTTAAAATGGCGGGAGCGAAGGGACTCGAACCCTCGACCTTCGCCGTGACAGGGCGACGTTGTAACCAACTCAACTACGCCCCCGCGTATGAAGAGATCCTATGTGATAGGAGTTAATATAACTAAGTTCAGGGCTTAGTTTTGTCAAAAGGAAAGTATTTAGACGCGCAGCATCGTGAACGCTAAAACCCGCCCTAACTGTCGAATTCCTAAGGAAAAGCGTCCAAAACTTCGGCAAACTCGAAACACCATGATGAAATACCTCCACACGATGATCCGCGTGACCAACCTCGAAAAAGCTCTTCATTTTTATACGGAAGGTTTGGGCTTCAAAGTCCACAATCGGCAGGATTATGAGAAGGACCGCTTTACGCTCGTCTTCTTACGAAGCGCGGACGATGAAGGAAGTTTAAACACAAATTCACCCATGATCGAACTCACTCATAAT
>CAYOJT010000086.1:6766-10101 GCA_964404365.1 uncultured Bacteriovoracaceae bacterium | reverse complement strand
CGTTCCCCAGACGTTGTGGTGGATATCCTTCGCAGTGTAAGCCGCGACAACGCCAGGAACAGAAAGCGCATCCTTTAAGTGGATCTTCTTGATCCGCGCGCGAGCCTTCTCACTGTAGACGACATCGACATGGAGCTCATTCGAAAGAAAAGGACGATCGTCGATGTATTCGCTCTCACCCGCAACGTGCGTAAAACTTGAATCCATGGACGGGGATTTGGAGTTGGGCTTTGCACTCATCTTCATTCGAAGGCCTTTCGAATGAGGTTCGTAAATACGTTTTGAACCAGAACGCGCCGGTATGCAGATGTACCGCGGAAATCCGAGATTGGCGTGATGGACTCTTGAATGGCGCTTACGGCGAGCTCAATCGATTCGCGGTCTCCGCCTGTACCCAGAAGAGCCTTTTCCGCAGTTTTCACACGAATCGGAGTCGCAGCGACGCCTCCGCAAGCGATGCGAGCTTGAAGTACTTTTCCATGAGGATCCTTCTTCATCCAGATCGAAGCGTTCACACAGGAAATATCGAGGTCTTTTCTCTGAGAGTTTTTATAGAAGCGGAAAATTTCATCTTTTTTGGGAAGATCGAATTCAATCGCGGTGATGACGTCACCTGGCTTGAGTTTGGTTTTTCGATATCCCAAGAAAAATCGATCCAGTGGCACGTGAATGCGTTTTCCACCTGCGCGCGGAAGGATTTCTACCCTCGCATTCAGCGCAAGGAGGATTGGTGGCGTATCCCCAATCGGAGAAGCGTTCGCGACATTTCCAATGAGAGTGGCCGCGTTTTTAATCTGAGGGGAGGCAAAGAGGTCCAAGACTTCGGCAAGCTTCTCGGAAGTCTTAGAAAGTTCTCGACGGAGTTCAGCTAGGGTGACCCGCGCCCCAACCCTAATCTTATTTTTGACGGTTTTGATTTCGTAAAACTCTGGGATCGCATGGAGTGAGACGATTTGGGTGAGTTCACGTTTACCCTTGTTGTATTGAACCCCGAGATCGGTTGCTGCGCCAACGATGAGCGAGTTCGGATATTTCTTACGAAAAGCCGAGAGTTCCTTCACGGTTTGAGGTGCGTAGAAGAGACGATCGTCTGATTCGATTTGAACAGGCTTTTTTGTCGCAAGCTTCAGATTTTTTAAGTTTGCGCTGGTTAAATAGCGCTTCGTGAGTGTGTCTGACTTCGGGGCTTCATCACGGAGTTTGCCCGCAAGAATAGATGCGTCGATGATAGGTTGATAACCTGTACAGCGGCAGAGATTTCCGGTGAGGTGATTTTTAGCGGACTTCGAATCTACCGGCTTATTCTTTTCGAGCATCCAGCTCATCGCCATCACGAATCCAGGCGTGCAGAAACCGCATTGGCTCCCGTTGCACTCGATCATGCTCTTCTGAACGGGTGAGAATTCGCCGTCTTTCTTCAGACCCTCTACGGTTGTGATATGACATCCGTCCATTTGACCGGTGATCGCGATACAGGAATTGATCGCTTCAAATTCGATTGGTTTTTTTGAACCTTGAATCGGTCTTGCAAGAAGGACCGTGCAGGCGCCGCAATCACCTTCTGCGCAGACGATTTTCGTGCCCACGAGTGAGCGTTTATACCGAAGCCACTCGGCAAGGGTCATAAAGACGTCGCTTCCGCTTACTGTCTCAGCTTTCCCATTTACAAAGAAGGTAACATTGTCCCGTGTCTTCAAACTCATGAGGCCCTCACATCAATGAAGGAGAATTTTTCAACATCGACGAGTCCTTGGTCAGTGAGTTTCAGCGATGGAATCACTGGAAGACTTAAGAATGCGAGTTGTAGGAAGGGTTCGGAGAGTTCGCAGCCGATCGTGCGACTTGCTTCGCGAAGTTTCCGAAGACGATCGACCATTTCCATCGCTGGCATGGTCGACATGAGTCCACCGATCGGGAGTGGAAGATCCGCGATTACTTTTCCGTTTTGAACGACGCAGAATCCGCCTCCGCATTCGATGAGCCTTGCGAGAGCGATCTGCATATCGGAATTCGATGAGCCTGCCACAATGAGGTTGTGACTATCGTGACCGACCGAGGAAGCGATAGCGCCCTTAAGGCCCGATCCGAATCCGGAGACATATGCGTTCGAAGGTTTTAACCCTTTTCCATGACGTTCGAGGACAGTGAGTTTCGCTATTCCCTCAGCGTCGTGTCGACTAACTAAGCGATCGGTGATGATTTTTCCGGGAATCACTCGAATGACGTGGACAGATCCATGGGGTCCTTCGAGGTCCGACGCTGATGGGGCTTTCGCCCGGATGGAATTCTTAAAGGCCACGGATTTTGATAGGGCGGAATCAAACTCGATTTCATTAAAGAGAATCCCGCCTTTTAGTACAGATTCAATTTCACACGTTTTCCGATCATTCAGGATTACAAGATCGGCCAGGTATCCGGGTGTAAGTGCGCCGACGCGAAAGGGTCTCGTTTTCGTCAGGCGATCTAAGCCGTAGTGTCTGGCGACGCTCCAGGAGGAGGCGCGATAGACTGTCTCAGGTGAAATGCCCTTCTTGAGACACTCGCGTACTAAAAAATCGACGTGACCTTCAGTTGCGATATCGAGGGGGTTTCGGTCATCGGTACAAAATCCCACAAAGGCAGAACGGTAGGCGTCGAGGAGAGGCATCAAGGCGTGAAGGTCTTTTGCTACGCTGCCTTCTCGGATCCAGACCGCGATTCCTTTTCGGACCTTTTCTTCTGCTTCGGTCAGTTCAGAGGATTCATGGCAGCTTGTAATTCCGGCGCAAGCATAAGCGGAAAGTGCATCGCCGCGGACGAGAGGAGCGTGCCCATCAATGGGCCGCCCACGGAAGGTTTCCAATTTTTCCAAAATGCCAGGATCGGAATTCAATACGCCGGGGACATTCATCATTTCCGCAAGCCCCAGTGCGTTCGGGTGGTGAGAGAGTTTCTCAAGCACGGAAGCGGCAAGTTCGCCGCCGCCATTCGTTTCCAAATGAGTGGCCGGCACACACGAACTCATCATGACCTGGAGATTCATTTTCATTCGAGTAGATGCGTCTAGAAAGTACTGAATCCCGGAGGGCCCCTCGACGTTTGCAAGTTCGTGAGGATCGCAGACAGCAGTCGTCGTGCCTTTTGCGAGCACTGCTTTTTCAAACGCTCCTGGCGTCATGCATGAGCTCTCGATGTGGACGTGGGCATCGATGAAACCGGGAACGATCGATTTGCCCTTGAGGTCTAAGACTCGCTTCGCAGTTGATCGAATATCCGTGTCGAAACCTACGATCGTGTTTTGATGAATGGCGAGGTCAGCTTTTACAAAGCGTGCAGAAAAAACGTCGAAGACATCG
>CAYOJT010000086.1:0-6756 GCA_964404365.1 uncultured Bacteriovoracaceae bacterium | reverse complement strand
AATCACAGGTCGTTTTACCTTGCGCTGCGTTTATTTTATCAGTCAATGCGCTCTGCATGGTGTTACCAGAAGTAGCACATGCGGAGCATTAGACAAGATGGAAGGGGCCCAAGAAACGAGTGCCAAAACTGACCCAAAAATACTTCATTTTGGCTCGTTAGCGGCGATAGCCGGTCCAACCTTCTGGGAAGGGGCGATCCCAGATGAGTTCGATCTCGGGAACGA
The DNA here is from genome assembly GCA_964404365.1 of uncultured Bacteriovoracaceae bacterium. Lineage (GTDB taxonomy): Bacteria > Bdellovibrionota > UBA1018 > UBA1018 > UBA1018 > JACMQW01. Next base: position 6,531 of record CAYOJT010000086.1, on the reverse strand, counting down.
TTTCAAGCTTAGCGATGGGAAGCTCGTAAGCGAATTTGAATCGCGTTCTAGCCATCGTCCGTTTCAGGTACCAGGAATCCTCGGTTTCAGGGGCGCCCTCGAGTGCGGAAGCGAGTTCGGATTCGTCCTGGATTCCTTGGAGTAGGTCGGCTTTTAGATTTCTTTCTTCGGCAATGCAGACAAACGAGTAGAGTAAACTAGCCAGTAAAATTGATTTCATTTTTATTCCCTTTAAAATTTCTGGTTAGCGAACGAAATTTCGGAAGTGCCGATTCCGGCGAGCCTTGCCTCTTTCGAGGAGCCGGTGAGAGTCAGGTCAAATCCCGCTTTGATTTCTTTAATTTTCCATTTTCGTTTTGAAGTTTTTTCTGCTGACTTCGAAATGAGCGCTCCCAGGCGGATTGCACGAATAAGGCCTTTTCTGAAATTTTCTCGTTTCACTTTGTATTCGTTTTGGGAAGTTACGTGAAATGAATCACCATTCGGCGCATCCAGAATTGAAAACGTGCTTTCATCTCCGGAGGCGGGAAGTTCTTTGACTCCGTGCCCGAACCCGTTTGTTCTATCCGAGCGTGAGAAGTAGATGTGCCCGTAAGTGGAGTAAACGGATTTTGCGGCGCCAATGGAGAGGGTCTCGGTTATTCCAAAGCCTAAGCGATATTGTTTCGCCCGGAAGTGGTGGAGTTTTTCGACTTCTTTTGAGGAAGAAAGTGTTTCTAGGTCATCTGAGAGCTTGTTCACGAAACCGAGCATATTCTCTTCGAGTTGAGTGAGAGATCCTGAGTCCTGAGTGGGTGTGTTTTGGATTTTCATGGAACGGTACCACTCGAGCCGCACCCGTACGTCGCCCCCAATGGAAATCACTGGACTGAGCTTGCCGCTTACGTCGACTCCAAGATCAAGTCTCAAGCGGGATGGATACCATTCGCCCTGTGTGTGTGATGCTTCTATTCCGCGCACGAGATTTTTAAATCTTTCCACGTGTTCTGCGAGGCTCTCTTTTAGAACCGGATCTAAGTGGGCCGCTTGAGTGCGGGCAGCTTCTTGCCAGTTTAGAATTTGTTCCGCTGCAGTTTCGGAAGAATCGTTTTCCTTTTGTCGCCAAACTAATGTGACCGCAGGAGTTCCTTTCATCAGGAGTGGGCCGATCACTCCACTTGCGGATATGGAGAGATCCGTCAGGATCGCGCGAAGCGCCCACTTAGAATCGGGTGTTGTGGGAGTATTTTGGTCGAAATTTTCACTATTAATTGCGAGTGAATCCGCTTCGAGGAGTGAATCTAAATCCTTTTCTGAGTAGTTGGGAAAATCGTCTGATTCGGTTCCAAGTGGGGAGTTGGGAGAGTTTTGAGTGCTACAGGCCGCGATGAGAAATGCAGTTGCGAGGCAAACGAGCTGGAAAGGTGATGCTGGCTTTTTCATGATTATCTCCAGAGATTAGGGGATGATGGGATCTTGGTCGCGTGAGTAAACTAGACGAACCCGTGGGACAGCTTTGAGCTTGAGGACTGGCCCCAGTTTGAGTTCAATTCCAAGCCCCGCACCAATGACAAAAGTTTTGAGCTGCAGTGGATTTCGCGCTTGATCTGAATTTAGAGTCTCGAGAGTGAGCGCGTTCAGATCTGAAATCAGTGCTTTCAATCGGTTGTTGTAGAGCGGGGTTGTTAAAGGGACTTCGACCTCTTGATGGCCGTCATATCCCTGAAGGTGCACGCTCGAGTCGCCTGCGAATGTAGTCATGGATACTAGAAGGAGAGGAGCGCTCAGGAGAGCGTTTTTCCAAGTCGCGAAGTGTTTGCCCATAATTTCTCCAGAAGTTGAACTTGAGTTCTTCTCTAGATGCTAAGGGCAAGCGACGAGTCTTGTTTCAGGGTTTGTCTCGAATCCGGTCAGGGTTTTGTTGGGATTGGTGTTTTTTAAGGCCGGCTCACTGCTTCTTTTTTACGAAGAGTTCTAGATATTTTCCGTAGCCTTGCTTTTCCATCTGCTCAAGTGGAATGAAACGAAGCGAAGCGGAATTAATGCAGTAACGCTTCCCGCCTGGGCCCGGCCCGTCGTCGAATACATGTCCGAGGTGGCTATCGGAGTCGGCGCTCTTTACTTCGGTTCTTGGAATTCCGAGCGAGGTGTCTTCATGATTGGCGACCATTTTTTGGTCGATGGGTTTCGTGAAACTTGGCCACCCGGTACCTGAATCGAATTTATCGAGCGAACTAAAGAGTGCCTTTCCTGTGACCACATCGACGTAAATTCCATCGCGGTGCTCGTTCCAGTATTCGTTTTGAAAGGGTTTTTCGGTCGCTCCTTCTTGAGTCACTGCGAACTGCATTTTCGTCAGCTTCTTTTTCAATTCTTCCTGCGAAGGTTTTGACTTCGACTCAGAGACCGGCTTCACAGTGGTAGCTTTACGAGTGGGTTTTTCGGCACTTATTGCAAACGAACTTATTGCAAACGAAGCTGTAACGAGCGCGGTCGAGACGCAGATCCAAAATTTCTTCATAGGGGTTTCCCGTTCATAACGGCCTCAACCCTTGGGTTCATGATCTTAAACCAAAGGTGCGGCCACCAAGCGATCCAGATCATTCCGCCGTATCCGGTGGGAAGTTTCGGGGCATCCGCGTGAAGGACGAGTTCGGTGTAAGGTTTAGTCGGGCGCATATGATGGTCCGCATGTCGTTGAAGTCGAATGAGTAATTCTCCCATCAAACGGGTATCTGAGTCCCAGGAATGCCAAGGTTTCATCGACTCCGTTCGACCATCCGGGGATTTTCTTCGCTCTAAGCCATAGTGCTCAACATAGTCGATCGAAGTGAGGAGTAAGATTGCGATTGCAGCCTGAATGAAAAAGAACAGCCCGCCCGTTTTCCCGAAAAAGTGGCTGATCAGCAAAAAAAGTGTAACGGAAAGTGTGCCTTGAATGAGTGTGCGGAGTGGTTTTGTGCGAAATGCTCCGAGCCACACCTGCACGAGAGCGCGAAAAATAAAGGTCTGAAGCCATTCATTTTTTCGAGCGGTTGCGCCGTCTTCTCGTGTTCCAACATTCTTGTGATGTCCGTAGACGTGCTCCGTGGAGTAGTGACCATAACAAACCCAGATCAGGAGCCATTCGCCGTAGAGCCTTTGATGAGGTTTTAATTTGTGCACCCATTCATGTGCGAAAGTGATTCCGACGGCGCCGGTTACGATTCCCACCGAAAATACGTTCACCCAAAATTGAAAATCACTGACCCCTAGTCCGCGAACAGAATGGATACCGAGTAAAATGAGAAATGCGTGGTAGGGGAGATAGAGGTAAAGCAGTCGGGTCGGTTTTTCGCCAGGCGTCGCCTGGGCGTCCGCGCGAGGGAGGATGAGATCAAGGATCGGCAGTACGAGGAACGTCAGAAGTGGCGTCAAAAATCCCCAAGGCGCTCCGATCAGGAGCCCTGGAAGGGGTGCAAGCATGAAGGTGCACAGGAGAAGTTGACCGCCCATGCGTCCATCATACATCGAAATGAATTAAAATCGATTTGGTCTCTGAATTAAGTTCTTTGCATTTTATTTTGAAATTTTACGCTGCTGGGTCGCTTTTTACCTGAGTCGCTGATGACACATTTTGGTAAAATATAAGCCTTTTTGTAGGCTTTTTATCATAATAATTGTTTGTAAATCCGAACAATTATTATGATAATAGGAAGAGTACACGCGGGAATCCTGTTGATGCTGAACGTATGTGACCTTACAGGAGATTGATAGCCACTCATGTTTTTCTCGAACGGTAGACTAGCTGCTATTTTCGTCGGAATAGCTTTATCTGCATGCGTGCCACAAGGTGGTGCGGGTGGAGATGCTCAGCCGCTCGACCCTGGTGCTACCACGCCTACGCCTACTGCGACGGTGACTCCAACCCCGACAGATTCGCCAACGCCGACACCAACTGGAACTCCGACGCCGACCCCGACGAACACACCGACGAATACGCCGACGCCTACTGCAACGCCGACTAATACACCTACGGCGACGCCTACTCCTACGAATACTCCGACAAATACACCTACGCCTACGCCGACCAACACGCCGACGAATACCCCTACGCCGACGGTGACGCCGACTGCGACACCGACTCCGACGAATTCACCGACGCCTACCGCGACGCCGACAAATACACCTACGCCTACGGTTACACCGACGAATACCCCTACGCCGACAGTAACTCCGACGGCTACTCCTACGCCGACTAATACGCCGACGCCTACGGTAACGCCGACCGCTACCCCTACGCCTACGAGCACCCCTACGCCGACACCTACGCCCGCGATGACGATTACTTCGACGTTGAAGCTGATGGAAATATCGGCAGGTTCACCAACGTCTCGATATGTGGAAATTACGGGGACTAATATCCCGAGCGGTGTAACCGGAAAGATAGGCGGAACAAATTGTGCTGCCGGATCGTCTTGGCAGAGTTCGACGCTCTACTACTGTAAAGTTCCGGCGTATTCGAGCGGATCGTCTGCGATCGGAACGGTCGATGTGGTTTTGGATGACGGAGCGGGGCAGGTAAAAACCTGCACAAACTGTCTCCTGTACATCGGCTCTCCCGCTGCTTGGTGGACAGCCTCAGATTTAACGACATTCACCTATTCTTCGGGTGTAAATATTTCCACTTGGACCGATCGCACCGGAAACGCGCGCAATCTCACTGCGTCCGCGAACTATCCGACTCGGACGGCGAGTTGCCAAAATGGCTATAGCTGCGTTGATATCGTGAATGGTTCGAAGTTCTTCAATAACGGTAATTTGAGTATGGGTGGAAGCAGCGGCACCGTTGCGACTGTTCTTGCGATCAAGTATCAAACTGCCGCTACGACCCGATATATTTATGCCGAGAACGGTGGCGAGCCAAGCCTGGGCTTTAAATCGAACGATCAAGTGAGGATTGATGCCTCGACGACGACAACTTCGACTTGGGTGAATACCAATATTGCAATCACGGCGATGCACAAGGATGGTACGAGTCGATATCTCAACATTAACGGTACGACGTACGCACCAACGGGCGTGATGACGAGTCAAAATATTAACCGGACTAAGGTGGCAAATACTTCAAACACGCCCCCTACGATGAGTATGTACGAAGTCATTTATTATCTGACGAACCCCGCAAAAACGGACCTGAATACCGTCCGTCAGTGGCTCTTCGATAAGTGGGGAATGTAATTCATTTCTTCTTTTTTCGAATCGAACCCGTGCGATCGCCGGTACTCTCACTCGTCGAAGTCGCAAGCGTGATGATCTTACCGATCAAATCCTCATAGGTCATTGCGGTTTTCAAAACCGATTTAGCAAAATCGCCCTCGATTTCGATCGAAGGATTCGGATTTGCCTCCAAACAGAAGATCTCACCTGACGGTGTAATGCGAAGATCAATCCTACCATAGCCTTGGAGCCCTAAGATCCGATAAATCTTCTTACAAAGTTCATCGAGCTCGTTCTTCAAATCTTCACTGAGTTGCGCGGTGGCCGTGCGTATTCCCCAGCGCTTTCGGTACTCGTCATCCCATTTTGCCTTGAAGCTTGCGAATTTTGGCTCGCCTTCTGGAACTTCGCGAAAGAGGAGTTCTCGAGGCGGAAAGGTCATGAGTTTTTCATTTCCCATGACGCCGACGTAGATTTCACGCCCTTCGATGTATTCTTCGACGATTACGTTCGTGTCGTACTTTTCGTGCAGGTAGCGAACGCGATCCAAGGCGTCTTCTTTGTTTTCCGCAAATGAGAGCTGAGAGATTCCTTCGCTTGCTTCCAGGTCAAGCGGCTTGATGAATACCGGAAATTTCAAATCCCCGAGAGTTCGAAGCGGAGACGAACGACGAGAAATCAGGAAGTCCGGCACTTTAATTCGGTGGAATGAGAGAATCTTCTTCGCAAGGCCCTTGTCTTTACAAATGTGTAGGGCTTGCGGACTTGAACCCGTATACGGGATTCCTAGTAGCTCAACTAAGGAAGCCATATGGGGTTCGAACTGACGATCACCCCCAAAAGCTTCCGAGAGATTGAAAATCACATCGGGCTGAAAGCTCTTCACCGCATCGAGAAGAGGATGGATGTCATCGTGAATCCCGAGGGGGAGCGCTTCGTGGCCAAGTTTCTTCAGCGTTGAGAGGATATTCGCTTCCGAAGCCCAGTCCTCGGTTTTCAGGTAATCCTCGTACTGTTCAGGTTTCAGCGGAATCGAGAGGTCAAAAAGAAGAAGTATTTTCATGCTTCAGACGCTCCTCTTAAAACGGCCAGTAAAAAGGTAGTGCGTGACGAGAGTGGCGAGGTAGGCAGAAAGCTGAAGGAGAGTATCCTCCGGTGTTCTGCCGAGCCTCAATTCAATTTCTTCACTTCGCGTGATCAGTTTTTTTAACAGAGACTCGATGGGGTACTTCTTTTCCCCCGACCAGTAACTCACCGATTCAATAATGCCGCGACGGTTCTTTTGCATGTATCGAGCAGCCGAGTGTTCACGTTTTGAAAGAGATTTGTCGCCATTGAATATTCGTTTTAAAT
>CAYOJT010000085.1:0-10233 GCA_964404365.1 uncultured Bacteriovoracaceae bacterium | reverse complement strand
ACCGATAGTGTAACCTCAAGACCAGGAGAGTCAAATAGACAGCGTCCTTCCGAGGAGCTAAAACACTCAATGAAAGCCGAACGCCCATCCCTTCTACCCCGGTTTTTACTCATCTCAGGTGCAGTGCTCCTGGTTCTCGGTCTCGCCTTTTCCCAGTTCTTCGCAAACCCTGTTTATCGAGCGCTTCCTAAGATCGAATGGAATAGCCAAAGCTCAACCACGCCGGATAAGGAAACGCCGTTTTTCTACATCACTGCGCCGATCCCGAATCTTGCTCCTTGGATGTTTCCTAATTTGCCCTACCAAAAGGGGCTGCCGAAGAAGTTTCTGCCCAGAATTTTATTGGGTGCAAGCACTACAGGCGAGGACTTACTCGGAACCTTAATCTTGAGCGGACCCGAGACCCTTCAATCCGATCTCAAGTGGCACGAAATCGCGGAATGTTTTTCGAAGTGGTTTTCGTGTCGAATGATGAAGAAAGAATTCATCGCGAAGATCGATCGCACTCTCTCTGAACGTGGCGTCAAACGCGAAACTTTAAGTTGGTTTCACGTTCACAATTCAAAGATATTTCCAGACGAAGAGCCAAAAGGCATTCATGTCCTAGGACTCGCAAATAGCGCGGAGGGAACTCGGCCCGTTGAAGCCTATTTCCTCCTCAACAACCACAACGCCGTTCAAGGCGTGATTTTTGAGAACGAAATCGGGCAAGCCCACGCTCATCCGTGGCTCAATACCTGGATTCAGTCCGTCCGGATGACAAGCGACTTACCGCTTCAGCAGCTTCAAGCAAAAAACGCTATCCTGAAAACTCAGATCTCGGCGAAATCACCCGATGAGGTCTTTCGACATGCACTCATCAAACTCTCCAGTCTTTTAACGGTCGATCCCTCGAATGTGGACGGCTGGTATCATCTGGCTGGAATCGCGCAGGAAATTAATCGACGCGCTCGAAAGAATCGCCTCAATATGACGGAGAAGCGTTCGCGGATCTTGGTTCAGCAAGTTGAACGCTACCTCCAAGACGTGGCCCCCGATAGCGCTCGGCTTCGTGAAGTTTCGACCATGAAAGCTGAGCTTGAGAAATGAGTGCAGTGCTCTTTGAAAACGAGGTACTGCTTGCGATCCAAAAACCTCCCGGGATTCCTTCGCTGCCCTATGAGGCAAACGAGCTTCGCCTGACAGCTGCTGGAATGGCGGTCGTCGCTTATCCGGAGCTGGTCTCGCTGGGTCTGGAGTACGATTTTGGCGCGCTCCATCGTCTGGATCACGGGACAAGCGGGATCCTTTTATTTGCCAAAAACCTTAAAACATACACCCTTCTTCGTGAGCTTTGGAAAACGGATCAAGTGACGAAAACTTACCGAGCGATTACCGTTCCGCTTCCCACGATCCTACCGCCGCTTCCTCACGCCATCACGACTCCGATTGGCCACGATGAAAAAAGCGCGAAGAAAATGCGCGCAATTCTGGATGAAAAGGACCTCAAACGCATTCGGGGGAAACCTCAAAATGCCTACACGGAGGTTCAAAGCATTCAGTCCTGTCGCATGAGTGACGCTGCTTGTCTGGATTGGACGTTACGCATTAAGACGGGCGTTCGTCATCAGATCCGGGTCCATCTCAGCGCTCTGGGCGCGCCGATCCTTGGTGACACGCAGTACCGGGGACTTGCATCCAATCGCCTTTGGCTACACTCTTGGGAACTGAAAATTACGGGCAGCCCTTCTTTCCCGGCAGTAGCGATTCAAGCTCCCCTGCCGCACGACTGGCCGTCTGTGAAGTAATTGAAAACGAAGTTCAATTTTAATTTTTGAGGATTCAACCCGCATGAAACTCTGCCACGTCGCTTTGGTTTTCCTGGGTATTGTTACTTTTGCTTCATCGGCTCACGCTGCCATCTACGGCGGCGATGAACGTAAGAATGTTTCCGAGGAAAAGAATCCAACTTGGATCAAAGCTGCGCGCTCTGTAGCAGTAATGATGCACGCAAAAAAAGTTTCCATTTCCGGAAGCTGCGCAACGATTAAAACCACCGACAAGAATCGCCTCAAGCAGGCCTATAACCTGTGCTCCGACGAGCGCTACCTCGAAGAGCCTACTCACGGTCTCTGCACCGGATTTTTAATCGGGCCTGACCTCATGATGACAGCACGACACTGTATCCCGAGCGTGGTTTCCTGCAGTAACTTTGTTTGGATTTTTGACTACAACGACAAGAGTCTCGATGAAGAAGGAAATGTGCGCGTAAAATCGAGCGACGTTTTTGAATGCAGCGAAATCGTAAAACACTCGACGAGTCGTGGACTGAAACATGACTTTGCCATTTTTAAACTCAATCGGAAGGCGACTGGCCGCACGCCACTCAAGCTCGAGGATCACTACGAAAATCAGGCGGGAGATCCGATTGGAATGGTCGGCGCTCCTCTCGGCCTGCCCCTTAAAATTTCTCGCTACGGTGAAATTCTAGGTGAAGACGATGAACTCTCCTTCCAGGTGAATGTCGACACTTATGGTGGAAACTCTGGCTCGCCCGTTTTCGATGTGAAGACCATGAAAGTTCTCGGAATCTTAGTCGCCGGTGAACCTGACTTCACGTACAACACCGCGCAGAAGTGCAGCCAATCCCGCCACTACTATTCTGAACGCTGGAAGGGTGAACGCGCTTACCGCGTGGACGTGATCGACTTCAATAGCTTCGACGGCTACACTCAGTAATACGACTGACTGGCCCGAGTGGCCTTAAATGCGACTGGCGATGAATTGATTCAGGTGGGTGAATGGATTCGTGCTGTAGTTAAATACAGACGGATTCGTATAGCCTGTCGACTGGCCCAAGTAGTTTTCTAAGACCACAGTGCTGTTTGTCGTGGTTGGCGCGTTATTGATTACCGCGATGCTGCCGCGAAAAAGCCCCAAAACGAATTGATAGTCTTGATTCGAATCTGTGCTGTTCAGGCGCACGATGGTGTTTCGACTTACACCTGCGTAGCGAGTTACTGTAATCGAAAACGAGGCGCCATTTCCTACGGGTGCGACGCTGTATGCGATTCCACCGTTCGTCGTGTTCCACGCCATGGATTTTACAAGGAGCGTTCCCGGCAGAAGCAGAGATGGATCTTCTTCGTTGAGTTGTGAAAACTTGAGGTTCTTATTTTCCGGACCGCAGGACATAAGCGCCGCCGAAACGAGCGTCAGCAGCGTTAGCCGTAAAAAATTGCGGACAGAAATTGAGCGTTCCATACAATACCATAAGGCAACACCCGTGCCGCGTTCAGCTTAAACCTAGAGTTCCTAAGGACTCATTCCGGGAAAGGCTCTATTCGCCTGTCAAAAGTTTAGACAGTTCTGTCAACACCAGAAAACGGCTTTTAAACTACTTCTCCAGCCGCATGCGCCGAAGCCCATGCCCATTGGAAATTATAGCCCCCAAGCCATCCTGTGACGTCTACGACCTCGCCGATGAAGTAGAGCCCAGGCACCTTTTTAGACTCGAGTGTCTTTGAAGACAGTTCGTCCGTGTCTACTCCGCCCCGAGTGACCTCGGCTTTTCCGTAGCCCACGGTCCCGCTTGGGACGAACGTCCAGGCATTCAGCTTTCCGCCCAATTCACGGAGGCTCTGATCGGAAATCTGATGCAGCGGTAATTCTGAAATTTTTTGGAAGTAGACTTGTACGAAGCGCTCGATGAAGCGAGCCGGAAGTACATCCGTAAACAGGTTCTTTAAAAGCGAGCGCGAACCGGATTTCTTTTGTTCTAAAAGCCACTCGACCGCGTTGTGGGTTGGCATCACGTTAAATGTGACGGGATCGCCTTGATTCCAATGCAAGGATGCTTGGAGCGTAGCCGGTCCACTCATTCCGGCATGGGTAAAAAGGATATTTTCTCGAAACGAGATTCCGTTGCAGGTCGTTATCGTATCGAGCGAGAGTCCTGAGAGGTCTCCAAAATTCTTTGCCTCCTCCCCGCCCAAAGTAAATCCATCCAAGGCGGGATAGCGCGGCACGAGCTTAAGGCCGAACTGTTTTGCGATGTCATAACCTAAACTGGTGGCGCCGATTTTTGGAATCGAGAGACCACCGAGGGCTACGACGAGCGATTCGCAGGAAAACTCACCCTGTGAAGTCGAAACCTGAAACCCCTCAGGTTCAATTCGCGCTACGGCCTCGATCTTCGTTTCAAGATGCACTTTTGCGCCTGCATCCGCGCACTCGCTGTTCAGAAGATCGACGATCGATTGAGCTGTGACATCACAGAATAGCTGGCCAAGCTTTTTCTCGTGGTAAGCAATGCCGTGCCGCTCAACGAGCTCAATGAACCTACTCGATGGATATCGGGCAAGAGCTGATTTACAGAAATGCGGATTCTTCGAGACGTAATTTCCTGGGCCCGCGCCTAGGTTCGTGAAGTTGCAACGTCCTCCGCCCGAGATGAGAATTTTTCCTCCGAGCTTTTTCGCGTGATCAATCACGAGCACTCGTCGACCTCGAGCGCCTGCGGTCGCTGCACAAAATAAACCCGCCCCTCCCGCACCGAGAATGATGACGTCGTAATGATTTTCCGAGGAATTCATGGAGCAGCTCTTATCAGCTCAGCCGCGAATCGAGAACGCCCTTCCTTAAGCCCCCGAAACCACGTCACTAGATACCTGACTAGCGCGATGCGACATTCTTTTAGTGCAACACGTTATTTTTTCTGATACCCCACCCGCATCTCAGTCCACATTGCCTTTTGAAGGGGATTTTATGAAATTTTCGAATTTGAGCCTCGTGCTCACTCTTGTGACTGCGTCTTTCGCTTCCACCCACTGTTTCGCCGACACGAAGAAGGACATGAACGCGATCATGGACCTCGCCGGAGGCATGGTTTCGAATGGATCCGTATCGAAAGTCACTCGTTACGATGTCGCAAAATACGATGAATACGAAGAGCAGCGTACTGCGATCGTGGATTTCTTAAATCAAGGCGGCTGCCCAGACGGCGGGATCAAGCCTCGGGCGAACATGGAAAATAACATCAAGCTCATGAAGCGAATCAGCGAAGATGGCACGGGCGAACCCGGCGAAGCCGAGAAAATGATGAAAATCGTTCGAAAGCTCAAAGCCCAAAATCAATTTAAAGCGATTCTCTCTGTGAGCTGGGACGAAAAAGAAGAAGCCGGAGAAAGCGCTGAAGGCGTGAGCTGCTCGGTCTATCTCATGCGTCTATTCACTGTGGATGGAAACAAACTGACCATCGTTTACAGTCACACTGATTGATCTTGAGGGGAATATTCTTATGAAAAAATACACACTTTTAGTTGCCGCTTTAGCTACTTCCGCCTCAAGTTTCGCTTCGATGGAATTCAAGTGCACGGGAAAGACCGCGAAAGAGACACTCAAATTCGCAGTCGATGATAGCGAAGGATTACAAATCGACGCTGTCAGTAAAGCACTCTGTGCGGGCTACACCAGCATCAGTCCCGAAGAGGGCGATGAAGGGGCTTGGCTTTCCGTCGACGAAAATCGTCGCGCGGGCGCGAAGACAGTTAAGTACGACACTTGGGATGGAAACTGGGGTTTCACTCTCACTATTCCAAGTAAAATTGCGGACGGCGGGAGTCTCAAGAAATTCAAGGTGGGATATCGATTCGATTATAACGACATCGAAACCGCCAAAGTCATCCGTACTCTGGATTGTGTGAAGGTCGAATAAGACCTTCGCACCTCACAAGCGCAAATTATAAATCAGGACAACCCATCTTATGAAATACGCATTTCTCATCCTTTCAGTTGCCGCTCTCACGAGTTCAGTTCAGGCTCAAACTCTTTATTTATTAGATGGAGAGAGAACCCGCACGCTCGATGCCGCAGACGTAGGAGAGACGATTAAATTAGACGAAAGAGATAACACTTGGTCACGGACATATTCCGGTTGCGTCGACCAAACTGCTCGAATACGAACAGAAGTCGAACCCAAACTACAATACAGAGTCTACTCCGCTCTCAGTGCAGACAGCACTGAAATCACAGTGGGCATAGCCGCGGAACGCGTACTCGCCGAATCCTCCTCTACTCAGTTAGGGCTTTCCGCGCGCGGAAAAGAGTTGCTTGAAAAAGCAATCGAGAGAGGAACTCCAGAACTCTTCGCTCGAGTTTGCGGAACCGATTTCGTCACGGTGGGAAAGCTTGGATACTATTCCAACAGCAAGACCCACATCCGCCTCCAGGCATCTCTCGAAGAAGTGAATAGAATTTTCGAGGGTACGGATGTCGGCGCAAATGAAGCGATTTTGTTTGTTCAGGCGCTATCAGCTAGCTACGCAGGATTCAGTGGCTTTGGCAGCGGCGCTTCGGGCATCGTTGCGCAGGATCCAGCTTGGGAACCTTTCATGAATTTAAGTCTGCCTGAGAACCTCAAAAAGGTGACAGACATTCTTCTCCGGACACGAATCGATCCAAAGGAAGTATCGGGTCTCGAGCTGACTACCGAAGCAGTGAAGACGAACTGATCAGTGTCCACATCACCTCATTCGCCTCAAAGCTGATCTCATAGAGATACAAAATAAAAGGCCAGGAACATCGTCGTGTTCCTGGCCTTTTACCGTCTGAAGAATCAGTCTGAACACGGAGTGGAGTCACTCGCGCCAAGACCTGATTCGATTAAATACTGCTCATGTAGAGTCGCTTTCACTTCGGAAATGCCTGAGGAAAATCCAGAGGTACTACCTACTGCTGACTACGAGCTCGTGGGCCCATAAAACGTACTGCGCGGACTTGGCTCACCTCACGGGTAACGGGGGTGTGGTGGTTGTGGTCCATTACCCGTGAGGCTTACCTTTGAAATCAAAATCGAAAGTCGAGATCAGCTACAACCCATCGAATTTCCGCAGTTCAGACACTTGTAGCAAGCGCCGTTTCTGACGGTCGTATGTCCGCAGCTGTCGCACGGAGGAGCATCCCCCATCATCTCAGCCAAGAACTGATTCGAGGAGTCTTTGGATTCGACTGGAGTGAGTTGCATCTCCATTTGGCGCTCGACACCTTCCATCGGCGCGCCCGAAGCGATGAGCTTCGATGGCTCCTTTGGATAGACTACGGATGCGGAGCCTTTTTCTGCGGTGAGGTCAATCGGCTGAGCCTTTGGCTTCACTTGCAAGAAATCGGTGCGTCCGAGGTATTCCATTCCGAGCACTCGGAAGATGTAATCGACAATCGAAGTCGCCATCTTAATATTCGGATGTCCATCGACCAGTCCGCTTGGCTCAAACCGAGTGAAGGTGAACTTATCGACGTATTCCTTGAGCGGCACTCCGTATTGGAGACCTAAGCTCACGGAAATCGCGAAACAGTTCATCATCGAGCGGTACGCGGCACCTTCTTTGTGCATATCAATGAAGATCTCACCCAATCCGCCATCGCTGTATTCACCCGTACGGATGTACACTTTGTGGCCTGCGACGTTTGCTTCTTGTACGAAGCCACCGCGCTTGGATGGAAGTTTTCGTCGGACTGGAGCAAAGGTCATTTGCTCCGCTGCAACCATAGCTGGCGCTGCTGCTGCAACAGGGGCTGCTTTTTCCTCGACCTTCTCTTCCTTCTTATCGGATTTAGTAGAGAGAGGCTGAGAGAGCTTACATCCATCGCGGTAAAGAGCGACGGCCTTCAGGCCGAGTTTCCAACCTTGATAATAGATGTCTGCTACTTCTTCGACCGTCGTTTCGTTTGGAAGATTGACCGTCTTCGAAATCGCGCCGGACAAGAATGGCTGAACTGCTGCCATCATTCGGACGTGACCCATCGGAGCAATAAAGCGTTGTCCTTTGGTTCCGCATTTGTTCGCGCAATCGAAAACAGCGTAATGCTCTGGTTTCAAGTGAGGAGCGCCTTCGACCGTCATCGTTCCGCAGATCGCTTCGTTCGCTTCCGTGAGCTGAGCTTGTGTTAATCCAGCCCAGGTCAGGTAGTTGAAGGTAGGTTTAGCAAGCTCTGCCTCAGGTACGCCGAGCTTTTTAAGTAACTCATCGCCCAAGGTCCATTTCGCAAACGCGCTTGAAATCTCGAAGGTTCCAGGGAGCGCTTTCTCGATTTTCGCGATGTCTGCGTCTTGGAAGCCTTTTGACTTGAGCCACTCACGATTCAAATGTGGCGTTCCGACGAAATTCATCGAACCGAGAAGGTAGCGAATCACACCTTCGATTTGATCTTTCGTGTAACCAAGGTTTTTCAGAGCCTCAGGCACCGATTGATTCACGATCTTGAAGTAACCGCCGCCTGCGAGCTTCTTGAACTTCACGAGTGCGAAATCCGGTTCAACACCAGTCGTATCGCAGTCCATGAGAAGACCGATCGTGCCAGTTGGAGCAAGCACAGTGACTTGAGAGTTCCGGTACCCAAACTGAGTGCCGAGTTCCAAAGCGCGATTCCAATCATCTTGAGCGGCTGCCACAAGATCGACCGGACATTTCGATGCGTCGATCTTATAAGATGCATCTCTATGCTTCTTAATGACCTTCAACATCGAGTCGCGGTTTTTAGCATATCCAGGGAAGGCTCCGAGAAGAGCTGCCTCTTCTGCGGATGCTGCGTACGCGGTACCACACATAATAGCTGTGAGCGAAGCAGCCCATGCGCGTCCTTCATCGGAATCATACGGAATGCCTTTCAGCATGAGTAAGGTTCCGAGGTTGGCGTAACCGAGTCCCAGCGGCCGATAATCGTGAGAGTTTTTCGCGATTTGTTCGGTTGGATAAGAGGAAAGATCGACCAAGATTTCCTGAGCCGTGATGAACACACGACAAGCTTTACGGTATCCTTCGAAAGATCCATCTTGGCGTAAAAACTTCACGAGGTTCACAGAGGACAGGTTACAAGCCGTATCGTCTAAGAACATGTATTCCGAGCAAGGGTTCGAAGCATTGATTCGAGCCGTGTTCGCGCAGGTGTGCCAGTCATTGATCGTGGTGTCGTACTGAACGCCAGGATCGGCGCATGCCCAAGCCGCTTCAGCGAGCTTTCCCCAGAGCATTTTTGCATCGTGAGTTTCAACGACTTCGCCCGTGGTGCGAGCGATTGTCTTCCACTTCTCGCCTTTTTCCACAGCGTGCATGAATTCATCACTCACGCGAACAGAGTTATTGGAGTTCTGACCTGCAACCGTGCGGTATGCTTCACCGTTGAAATCTGAAGAATAGCCTGCAGCGATGAGAGCTGCGACTTTTCTTTCTTCACGCTGTTTCCAGGTGATGAAGTCCAAAATTTCTGGGTGATCCATATCCAAGCAGACCATCTTCGCAGCACGGCGAGTGGTTCCACCCGATTTAGTCGCGCCAGCACCTTTATCGAAAACTTCAAGGAAGCTCATGAGGCCCGAGCTGTATCCGCCGCCTGCCAATTTTTCTTGGTGACCGCGGATTTTCGAGAAGTTCGTTCCGGTACCGGAGCCGTATTTGAAAAGACGCGCTTCATTCTTCATGAGCGTGAAAAGACCCATCAGGTCATCGTCTACGCTTTGAATGAAACAAGCCGAGCATTGAGGGCTTGTGTACGCGTTTTTCGTTTCTTTAATGCGTTGGGATTCAACGTCCCAAAAGAAGTTCCCGCCTGAACCTTCGATTCCATACTCATGATAGAGACCGAGATTGAACCAGACCGGAGAGTTGAACGCTCCACGCTGGGTTAAAAGAAGGAACGAAAGTTCCGCTTCAAACGCGTCGGCGTTCTTTTGATCGAAGTAGCCGTTTGCTTGACCGTAAGTACGGATCGTACGCGCGATACGGCGAACGACTTGTTTTACGGAAACTTCGTGTCCGGTAACAGGCACGCCTGCCTTACGGAAATATTTCGACACCAAAATATCGACCGCGAGCTGTGACCAGCCGGATGGAACTTCTACGTCTTTCAACTCGAAGACGGTTTTTCCATCGGTGTCTTTGATCTTCGAGTTTGACTTCACATAGTCGAAGGCAGCGAAGACGTCGGCGACACCGTCATAGTCTTTCGTGAAAAACTTATCGAAGGACAGCTTCGGCATGTTTACTTTTTTCATGCGCGCTTCCAACGATTCAGTTTTGAGGGTAGTTGCGCTGGATGCGCTTTTTGCCTTCTTGGCTGAAGCCTTGTCGGCTCCATTTTTAAGGCCTGCCTTGAACGAGGTGCTCTCCGTGATCCTGTCCATTGATGTCGTCTCCGTAGTTTCCGTAAGTTTCATTAACGCCAATTCCTAAATCTGAATGAGATCGGGAGACATCCCCG
>CAYOJT010000084.1:0-10285 GCA_964404365.1 uncultured Bacteriovoracaceae bacterium | reverse complement strand
TCGAGCGCGAAAAAGGGATCACGATTCAATCCGCAGCAACCTACTGCGAATGGAAAGGCTTCAACGTTAACTTGATCGATACTCCCGGCCACGTGGACTTCACGGTGGAAGTGGAGCGCTCGCTTCGCGTTTTGGACGGCGCTGTTCTCGTTCTCTGTTCCGTCGCAGGCGTTCAGTCGCAGTCGATCACCGTTGACCGCCAAATGAAGCGCTACAAAGTTCCACGCATCTGTTTCATCAATAAAATGGACCGCGCGGGCGCGAACCCATTCCGTGGTCGCCAGATGCTCATCGACAAACTTTCGCACAACGCGCACTTCATCACTTACCCAATCGGTGCTGAAGATCAGTTCAAAGGCGTCGTAGACCTTGTCACCATGAAAGCCTTCTATTTCGACGGCGAAAACGGTGAGAAAGTTCGTGAAGAAGAATGTCCTGCTGAAATCTTGGGAGAAGCGAAGAAATTCCGTGAAGACCTCATCGCGGCAGTGGGTGAGTTCGACGACACGGTCGGAATGAAGTACTTGGAAGGTCAAGAAGTTACCGTTCAGGAGCTTCGCGAAGCGATTCGTAAAGCGACTCTTTCGCTCGAGTTCACTCCGGTCATGATGGGATCGGCTTACAAGAATAAAGGCGTTCAGCTCCTCTTGGATGCTGTCACTTATTATCTCCCGAACCCAACTCAGCGTGAAAACATCGCGCTTGACCAGAACAACAATGAAGCGAAAGTCGTTCTCGAGAGCGACCCTGCGAAACCGCTTGTTGCGCTCGCATTCAAACTCGATGACGGCCGCTACGGTCAGCTGACCTACATGCGCATTTATCAAGGTATGGTGAAGAAGGGTGATACCATCTTCAACAACGTCAACGACAAGAAGGTGAAAGTACCTCGGATCGTTCAGATGCACTCGTCTGAAATGAACGACATCGAAGTTGCCCGTGCGGGTGACATCGTGGCGTTCTTCGGCGTGGATTGCGCATCCGGCGACACTTTCGGTGATGGAAAAGCAAAACTCACCATGACTTCGATGTTCGTTCCGAACGCCGTTATCTCTCTTGCGATCGCGCCGAAAGATAAATCCGGTCAAGCGAACTTCTCGAAAGCGCTCAACAAGTTCACGAAAGAAGACCCGACCTTCCGCGTTCACCGCGACGAAGAATCGGCTCAGACCATTATTTCCGGGATGGGTGAACTCCACCTCGAGATTTATTGTGAACGTATTAAACGTGAATTTAACTGCGAAGTGGTCGTCGGTAAGCCTCAAGTCGCTTTCCGTGAAACGATCACGAAACAGGCGAAATTCAACTACACCCACAAGAAACAGTCCGGTGGTAAAGGTCAATTCGGTCGCGTGGCTGGATTCATCGAGCCGCTCCCAGCGGATGCAGCAGTGAACTACGAATTCGTCGACGATATCGTCGGAGGCGTGATTCCACGTAACTTCATTCCTGCATGTGACAAAGGCTTCCAAGAAGCGGTTAAAGAAGGCCGTCTTATCGGATTCCCGATCGTCGGCGTTCGCGTCACCATCAACGATGGCGCGTACCACGATGTGGACTCCGACGAATTATCCTTCCGTACGGCTGCGATCATGGGCTTCCGTGAAGCTTATGAACAAGCAGGCCCAGTTGTTCTTGAGCCGATGATGAAACTTGAAACTCAGGCTCCTGAAGAGTTCCAAGGTTCCGTCATGGGTCAGATCAACCAGCGCCGCGGAATGATTCTGAACTCCGGAACGAACGAAGGATACGCAATCATCGAAGCTGAAGTTCCGCTGACCGAGATGTTCGGATATTCGACGGATCTTCGTTCTGCGACCCAAGGTAAGGGTGAATTCACGATGGAATTCGCGAAATACTCGGCCGTTCCTCGTAACGTTCAAGAGGAAATGGTGAAGAAACACCAAGAGAAGAAAGCTCAGAACCAGAAGTAATGGTTTAAACGCTTTCAATAGCGTTGATAGGAATACTGGCCTGGCTGCAAATTGCAGCCGGGCCTTTTTTTCGTCATTTCTTTGGCAGTTTCTTAAAAATACCGATTTCGTCGCGTGACTCCTATCTTTCTGTATTCCGTGGGACAGGTTATTCTAAGGATTGTAGAGGTTGATTTGATTTAAAATGATTCCCACGGATGGGGTAACTGGCGATGCGACGGAATCCAAATGCGTTCGTAAGTCTGATGATGGTGTTTCTCGTTTTTTCATCTTGCACGATGAAGGCGAAAGACCAGATTACTCTCTTTCTCGATATCGCCCCGACGAAACACAAAGCGAGCGCGCGAGTATTACCTTCTATCGATCAGGTTCAAGAGGTAATCGGAATTCCAGGGGTGCTTGGGTTTCCTAATCCGACACCGAGCCCTTCGGCTCCCACAGCTTCGACTGACCTTTCAGGTTTTGATTGTTTTGCGATTAACGTGATGGGTCCCGGGATTCCATCTCAGGAAGTTCCAAAACCCGGAGATCCGCCGGCTGATGTAGTCTTTTCTCGAGTCATGCAGGGCGTGCCGACGGCCTACCAAGGAATCATCTCAAGTAAAATTTCATATACTCCTGGTCCACAATCTATTGAACTGGATGTACCAGCGGGGCCAGCACGCATGGTGCAGCTGATCGGACTAAAGAGTGCGGCAGCAAATGATCCGATCGCCCAGTTTTGTAATGGTGTGACCGGATTTGTACCCGATGGGGAAGGTTTTTTTGAAGTTGGTCGTTCTTTTATTCCCAATGCATTTTCCGATGTCGGCGTGACCCTGAACGAAGATTATGTGGGAAAACCTGCGTGGTATCAGGAGTACAAGCGTTTGAGTCAGCAAAACGGATGCAAACCCTTTGCAACTCGATATGGCGTTGGCAACATTCAATCGGCAGCAGGCAAGGCCTTCTCAATTGCAGTCAACCCCTCAATTTCCATGGCCTTCAATGATATCCAGGTTGAAGTAACGACCACCGTCGCATCTGAAACGCTCACCGCAAGTCTTTACACCGATGTGAATACTGCACCGAGTACGAGTATGTTTCCGGGGGTCGGTACCTACGCAACCGCGGTGGCTGCCACGAATACTGTGAGTTTTGCGAGTACCGTAACAAATCAGCAAGTTGGATTTCATTTTCCTCCGACTACAATTCCTGGTGGAGCAAATCCTTCCTTTATCATCATCTACTCAACGCTCGCGCAGAATTTTCAGCTCACGGGTGAATCGACTGGAGTTCCATCTCCCATTTCATCCGAATCGATCTATGCCGCCTCCTGGAGCGCGCTTTCGACTTCGCCTCACGTCATGATTGGTCGCTGTTTCTAGTCACGAAATTGACGTACGCGTGGAGATTTATCCCTCTGGGAGACGAGTCTTTATTCCAATGGTAGAACGGTCTATCCTGTTGGAGGACAAATCCCCGCACGGCAGAACCTCCCAGGAAGGGATTGGTATGAGACGGATCTCGGTTTACTTCTTTGCTCTGAGTTTTTGTATTTCGCTCTTTTCATCCTGCACGCTAAAACCCAAGGATCAGGTCACTCTCTTCTTAGATTTATCCCCGATTAAAAATAAGGCGCTCGGAACGAAAGTCGATTTTAGAAACTCATTGGGAGGCGTGAGTGGTGGATCACCCGGAATACTCAATTTTCCTAGTCCGACACTGGTCCCAGCTCCGCCGAGTGTTTTAAGCAGCTTCACGTGTTTCGCGATCAATGTCAGTGGGCCAGGTATCCCGCCCATGCCAGGTAGCGTTCACGCGGGCGATCCGCCTCCGGAAGTTTCATACGCGCACGCAGTTCAAGGAGGAGTTGCAGACGGATATCCTGGGATAGTTTCAACTCCGATACTTTTTACGGCGGGTTCCCAAACGATTCAACTGGATGTTCCCGCTGGTCCGGGAAGACTCATTCAGCTTGTAGGGATGGTCAGCAGTGTAGCGAATGATCCGATCGATAATTTCTGTAATCACGGCGGCCCACTTCCGGTCGGAAATGGATCAGGTGATGGTTATTTCGAAGTGGGTCGAGCGTTCGTTCCGAGTGCTTTTAACGATTTATCTGTCACCCTAACGGACGACTACACGGGAAAACGGGCTTGGTATCAGGAATTTAAAAGAATTAAGTCTCAGGATAATTGTAAGCCATTTGCCGCTCAGTATTTTGCTTCTGGCGGTTCAATAACGAGCGCGCAAGATACGTTTTATTTTTCACTCGCCACTTCAAATTCCAGTATTTGGGCGTTTCCAATGAAGATGAATAATATTCAGGCTGAAGTGACAACTGCAAATTCGATCGTTTTAGGTGCGAAACTGTACCTGGGCTATTCGGGTGCACTCCCTTATCCTTTGACAGGAGGAATTGACGCCACAAATACTGTGAGTCTCGTGGCGGCAGGTACCTACCAGGTCAGTTTTAATTTTCCGATGACGAACGTTGCGCCCGACGCGAACGACGCGCGAATCGCGATCTATCGCATTAGTGGCGGCGCAACCTTTCAGTTAGAATGTGAAGCGGGTGGAACTCAACCCGAGCCAATCGGCACAGTGGGTTTTTACTCAAGTGGCTGGCAAAACGTTTCTGGGCAGCGACCCCACGTAATGATCGGTCAGTGTTTTAACTAAGAAAATTATTTCTTCTGTTCGGTTGCTGCTGGAGCTGCCGCAGCCGGAGCGCTTTGAGACTTGGTCTCGGTACCAGGCGCTGCAGCAGGATTCACCGGAGCCGTCTGAGCGGCTGGAGCTACGGTTCCATCGAAGACAGATTTCTTCGCGGCTTTCGATCCAACGAAAGTGAGAACCAGTGATGTCGTCATGAAGACGGCTGCGAGTCCGAATGTGAATTTCGTGAAAAAGTTCGCGCCGCCTGAGCTTCCGAAAACAGTTTGGGAAGATCCGCCGAAGGAAGCGCTAATCTCAGCGCCTTTTCCTGATTGCATCAGAACAACAAGTACGATGAGTGCGCAGGTGATGATGTGAACGACGGTGATCAGGGTTGCCATTTTCTTAAAGGATCCTTTCGAGATCGAATTTGCAGTCTCCTAGATTTATCCAATAACAGGGGGGGATTCAAACGAAAGATCGTAGACGCGTCGCGTTACGTATTCGGTGGGGTTAGAGCATTTTCCCAGCAATTTCGATGAGTTTTAAGAAGCTCTCAGACTTCAGCGATGCGCCACCCACTAAGCCACCGTCCACGTCCTCCTGGGAGAGGAGGCCCTCGAAGTTCTCAGGCGTTACGCTCCCGCCATAAAGGATCAGGGTCTTTGAAGCGATAAATTTGCCCCAACGGCGCTCGAGAAATGCTCGCGAAAACCGGTGGGCTTCTTGTGCTTGTTCTGGGGTCGCAGTGAGTCCGGTTCCAATAGCCCAAACCGGCTCGTAGGCAAGAATCAGATTTTCGGACCACTCGTCAGGCAGGCCATCTCGGAGTTGGCGTTCTAGAACCTTTTCGGTCTCGCCCGCTTCTCGCTCGGCTCGCGTTTCACCGTAACAGAATACAGACTTAAATCCCTGCTTGAGGTGGGAAGATATTCTCTTCTTCGCACTCGAATCTGTTTCACCGAAATACTGACGTCTTTCAGAGTGAGCTACCAACGTCCAATTGATTCCGATTTCCTTCAGCATTGGCCCCGAGATTTCGCCAGTGAATGCGCCCTTCTCTTCAGAATGAACGTTCTGAGCTCCTACATGAACGTGTGAATGTTGAAGGGAATGATGAGCGGCTACTAAGGAAAGGTAAGGAGGAAAGAGGAGTGCTTCTACGCGGCTCGAAGTTAGGGCATCTCGCGAAGTGGGTGAAAGCGTTTTGATTCCAGAAACTAAGTTGAGTGCAAACTCTTGGGTGGCTTGTACACCATGATTCATCTTCCAGTTGCCGGCTACAAGGATGCGTCGCGGACGAGGATGATCTTCACGATAAATCTTCGACTCTTCCATTCACTTCATCCTTTAGCGAACGCGATTACGCGTCATCGCCTGAGTGGTTTCACGAAGGTGAGGCTGCTTCAAAATTTCGATACCCGGAAGGGACCCGTTTTCAATGAATTCGAGAACCGCCCCGCCGCCGGTCGAGAGGTGATCAAACTGATCTGCAAGACCAGACTGCTTGATCGCAGAAACGGTGTCTCCTCCGCCTACGATTTTTACGCATCCCTTGATGCCCGCGATCGATTTTGCGACTTCATTGGTTCCGAGGGCGTATTCGGGTTTTTCAAACCATCCGAGTGGACCGTTCCAGAAAATGGTTTTTCCGTTTGCGAGGAACTGCGAGAAAGCCTCAGCCGTTTTCGGTCCAATGTCGAACCCCAGGTTCGTGTCGAGAGGGATGAGGATTTTGAGTCCGCGCTCTTCGGCGCGCTTTAAAATTCCACGAGCTGCTTCAACATCTTCAGGTTTTGGTTTCTTTGCGCCATCTGGAATTTTGATTCCTTTGACTTCCCAAAACGCATGTCCCATCGCGCCGCCGATACAAATTCCTTGAACCGAGCGCATGAGTGATTCGATGGTCTTAATTTTATCGGTGACTTTCGATCCACCTAAGACTGCGTAAAAAGGTTTTGCGGGATCTTTCACGAGAGGATCTAAATACTTCAATTCCTTCTCGATCAGTAATCCCATGCCTTTTTGTTGAGCGTTCGCGGCGACGCCGTAAGTGGACGCGTGTTTTCGGTGGGCTGTCCCGAATGCATCGTTGATGTAAATTTCACAGAGTGCCCCGAGCTTGGACGCAAACTCTGGGTCATTCTCTTCTTCGCCTTTATGAAAACGAAGATTCTCAAGCAGCATTACGGAGCCATTTTTAAGGCTCTTCACCATGAGTTCAATGCCTTCTCCCACGCAGTCATCGGCGAGTGTCACATCGATTCCAAGGAGCTGAGAAAGATGAACGGCCACAGGCTCCAAGGAAAATTTGGGATCTACTTTTCCATCGGGGCGACCGAGGTGAGAACCGATCACAACCCTGGCACCCTTATCGATGGCGAACTTGATCGTAGGAAGCGCTTCAACGATTCGAGAATCGTCCGTCACTTTTCCATTCTCGAGCGGCACGTTGAAGTCGAGTCGCATGAATACGGTTTTTCCAAAGATCTGGAGATCACGAATGGACTTAATGCCGAGCATAGGACCGCTTTCTTAAAATTTAGATACCTTTAGAAGCCATGTAAACGGAGAGGTCGAGCATACGAGCGGAGAATCCCGACTCGTTGTCGTACCAGGACAGAACTTTTACGAAGTTTCCATCCATCACCGTCGTGCAATCCGCATCAATCGTCGAGGAGTTCAGATTTCCGTTGTAGTCGATCGAAACGAGAGGTGCTTTTTCAAAGCCCAAGATGCCCTTCATTGGGCCATTTGCTGCGGCTTCGAGGGCAGCATTGATTTCAGCTTTGGTCGCCGTTTTCCCAATTTCGCAGGTCAAGTCGACCATCGAAACGTTCGGTGTTGGGACACGGATCGAAAGTCCGTCGAGTTTTCCTTTGAGTTGTGGAAGGACGAGCCCCACTGCCTTTGCGGCACCGGTAGTGGTTGGGATCATTGAAAGCGCAGCTGCGCGAGCGCGACGAAGATCTTTGTGCCCTAAGTCCAGGATGCGCTGGTCGTTCGTATAGGCGTGAACGGTCAGCATGGTTCCGCGTTTAATTCCGAAAGCCTCGTCGAGAACCTTCGCCATAGGCGCAAGGCAGTTTGTGGTGCAAGACGCGTTGGAAACAAAAGTGTGTTTCGATGCATCGTAGGTTTTCTCGTTCACTCCGACACAAATCGTGACGTCGGCATCCTTAGAGGGAGCGGAAATCATCACGCGCTTTGCGCCGCCCTTCATGTGGAGAGACGCGCCTTCTTTCTCAGTAAATTTTCCAGTGCACTCGTGCACGAGCTGAACGCCAGCCGACTTCCAGTCAATCGCCGCAGGATCTTTCTCCGAGAACATCCGGATCTTTTTCAGGCCCTTCTTCGTCTCAACGAGGAGGGTGTTTCCTTCTACCTTCACCGTGTAGGGAAGGGTTCCGTGAACGGAATCGTATTTGAAAAGGTGAGCCGCGACTTCCGCGCTCTCCAAATTATTGATGCCCGCCACTTCAATGTCGTCTCGCTCGAGTGCTAAGCGTGCAACTTTTCGTCCGATTCTTCCGAAGCCATTGATACCGATTTTGAGTGCCATCTGTGTTCCGTCCTCGGCCGCGATTTTCCGCGCCGTAAAATAGGTGATTGTGAGGGAGATCAATGTTTACTCCCATTCGAGTGCTCGTTCAACTGTTGTTCGGGCTTGCGACTTAGACGGCGTGACGCATTAAAGTCTTGTATTTCTTGAGCTCTTTCTTGAATCCGAGGCGCATTTTCGCCATCGGATCTGACCAGGGAAGTCCCGGCTTGAGAAGCGCTGCGATGAGAGCACGCATTCCCTCGATATCGCTCCCCGAAATGAACTCGGGAGCAGGGCCGTTCATGGGTGCTGCGTCAGGACCGCCTTCGAGCGACTGATTGTGGTAGTTCCCGAGTGGGACGGATATCGCGATCGTCGGAATTCCGAATGCGGTCGCCGCAGTTCCTTCGCAGGATCCACCGTCCATGATTCGCCGCTGATGTTTTTCGGGAAGAACTTTCAGGGCAAGGTCGGTCAGGAGCTGCGTGTACTGGGAGTGAAAAACGGTCTTCCGATCACCGATGCGAACCACGGGACCTTTTCCGATTTCAGCGCCGGGTAAGGTTCGAGAGGTTTCGAGCGATAAGCAAACGACTTCTCTCTTTCGTTTTTGGAGCCAGCCCAGATCAAAGTGCGC
Source organism: uncultured Bacteriovoracaceae bacterium (assembly GCA_964404365.1). Taxonomy (GTDB): domain Bacteria; phylum Bdellovibrionota; class UBA1018; order UBA1018; family UBA1018; genus JACMQW01. The sequence goes on along the minus strand of CAYOJT010000084.1, from coordinate 1,530 downwards.
GAGTGTACCGATAAACCCCACTTCTTCCGCGCGCGAAATCAGTCCGATGACTGGGGGTTTTTTGCCCTTAGATTTCCAGGCGTCGATGCAGCTTGAAACGATTGCGAAAACACCGACGAGATCATCAGCAGCCTTCGTATAGAAATTTCCATTTTCTTCCCAAACGGGCGCCCGAAATCCAAATCCACCAAAGATATTCTTTACGTTTTTTTCCGGTTTTCGAGAAAGTGCAGTGACTTCAATTTTTCCAGATTGAATCGCGCGTCCATGAGGGGCCATGACCACTTCACGCATCACACCTTCACCAAAATATCCTTCGCTATCCGCAAGCCAGGTTCTGGCGTTTTCTAAGTGAAGGGTCGGAGAGCCACCGTGCCAGATGAAGCTCATTTTGGATCCTACAGAAATTTCGTCGCTCTCAAACGTATCACCATGAAATCCGGGATGATCCATGTGAGCGATGATGAGGCGGACCGGCTCTTTCGATTTCGTCCGAATGAGTTTCAGATAATCGGCCTTGGACTTCACTCCGACTAGGCAGTTCCCGGCAGGGTCGAAGAAGAAAGGAACTTTATTTTCGGTTAACACGCGGCGCAGAAGCTGCGCCTGCTTGACTTCGCGAAACGGAGACGTGGGTTCGGTCAGGATATCGAGGAGGAGAGAGTGATGCTTCATAGTTTTGAGTAAAAAATATAGAGTTTTATCTGCTCGGTCGAGTACAAAGGTGAGGACATGAAACCGATCGTCGATTTACTCCTCGAAATAAAAGAGCTGATGGCCCTGAAAGGCGAAAACATCTTCAAGATCCGCGCGTTTGAAAAGGCGGCCGACATCATCGAAAAACTGGGGGATCAGGAAGATTGGGTGAAGCGGGCGAAAGATAAGACGCTCACTGAGATTCCAGGAATTGGAAAAGGGATTTCCGAAGTTCTGACTGAATTTTTGCTTGAGGGAAAATCGAAAGCTCGCGACGAACTGGAAGCCTCTCTGCCCGAAGGTTTAATCGAACTCACGAAGGTTCCTGGGCTCGGTCCGAAAAAGGCGCTAACTCTCATTGAAGAGCTTGGAATTAAAACTTTGGGCGAACTCGAGTATGCCTGTCGTGAAAATCGCCTCCTGAAACTGAAGGGCTTCGGCGAAAAAATTCAGGCAAAAGTATTAGAAGGCGTCCAGTTCCTCGCGCAAACGAAGGGCCAGCTGAAACTCTCCGACGCATTCCCGATTGCAGAAAAAATCTATCCGATTCTGAGTAAGACGCTGAATGAGGAACGTCATCCTGCGGGTGGGATGCTCCGGGTTTCAGAGGCGGGTGCGCTTCGGCGAAGACTTGAAGTTCTATCTGAGCTTGAGTTTTTAATCGAAACCCCTCACGGTGTGAAATCGGTAGAAAATTTAGAGACGAAACTCCGCTTGGCGCTCACCCAAAGCGCTTTCGATTCTGCGGGATCAGGCGGCGGACTTTCTCTGCCTGTTACACTTCATTTCGCGACTCCTGAACGGTTCGGCTATGAGCTCGCTCATCATACGGGC
>CAYOJT010000083.1:0-10298 GCA_964404365.1 uncultured Bacteriovoracaceae bacterium | reverse complement strand
AGCATGATTTCTCCAACTTTCGAGACGAGGATCAGCGTTCGCATCATACGGGGTGGAACTTCCTTCGAAAGATCAAGCTTCAACGCCAAATTCACGAGCGGCCAGAGTGGGGTTTTCCGAAGCACCCAGATCGGCGTGGCTGCGCGAGACTTGAGCGTCTTCTGAAGTTTGTATCCGTCGCGATCCATCCACTCGACGATTTTCGTTAGAACTGCGTCCTTCTGGCGCGAATCGCGCGTGATGCGAAGGTCATGAAAATCACCCATCAACATGAAGCGCGAGTCGTTCTCGAGGTCGCCGGGAGAAAAAGTTTTTCCGCCGGGTGCGCCGATGAGTTGAACGAGTTGATTTGAGGGATTGAGTTCGCTTGGAAATTCTGGAATGAGGAGTTTTCCGTTCGACGAGCGCTCAAAGCCATACTGGGCGACTTCGGCACAGGAGAGAGTTTTTCGATCGGTGAAATCTAAGCGGTAGTCGTATTTGATTTTGTTTCCGCTATCGATCCGGGAGCGAACGAGTTCGGAAGTTTCTTTTGCGGTTTTCGCGGCGAGCACTTCGTCGCGTGGGCGAAGCCACAGGATGCGAGCATTCTCGTTCTTAAGCGCAAAGTTAAAATCGTAGAAGTCGACGCCTTTTCCGACGTAGCTCTCGATCGTGCTCAAGCGCTCGCGGACTTTTTGATCCTTAGGTTCACCGAGCTTCGGTCCATCGGTTTCTGCGAGGTAAACGATGTGAGAGAACTGGCTTGGGTTTGAACCCAGGCGCGCGATCATCGCAGATAAGAAGCTCACACCCCGAGTAACGAAAACGTCGCCTGCGCGCGGCTCGGTAGGCACAGCCGATACGCGCCTTTGATCGAGATAAAAGGCGGGACGTTCACGCATCGGTACGGGTTCACCTTCAAAAAATTTCTCAATTTTCGTTGGATCCACGCCTTCTACATTGATTGCAAGTTCTGAGAGGTAGTCCTCAACGAAACGAATTTGGCGGAAAGCCTGGCGGACTTCGGTTGCGCACTCAGAGCCAATTTCAGGAAGACGATCATGGAGCGTGAGGCGAGTGGCCCAAAGCTGCTCAACAATTTTCGGCGCGTATTTTCCAAGTCGCTGGCGGATGGAAAGCCCGGGTTCAGGAAGTTCCTTTCCCGTGAGTGCAGTGAGGTCAATGTGATCGAGTTCGGCTTGAAGTTCTTTCAGGTACACGGAGCACGTCGATTTATTAAAGGTATCGAGTGCGACGTCTTCAGCGATTCGCTGAGAAGCTTCGATCCAATCCGCGCCTTGGAGGTGAGGCGGATGAAGTGCAATCGAGGAAGGGGATCTTACTCCCGTCCCTGCGCATCCACTCAGAATCAAGATCAAGGAAACCGACAACGCCCGCCGACTTTGAGGAAAGGTTTTCATCAGCTTCAGTCTAACTGGAATTATCGCTGCTTCCCATTCTGGACTGAGCTTTTGGGCCTTTAAAAATTCAGATTGGGGTCGTGTTTTAAAGGCGCGGAGTCAAAAAATTGACAGGAAATAGGAGAGAGTTGCCCGATGCGTTTTGTTTTTCCTCGAAAACGAGAGTTGGTGCGGTTCGGAGCACTCTTTCAAGATCGTTTCGTTGTATCCTAATGGAGCGTGCAACACGGATGTTTTCGCGCGGTTTCCCCTCTGGAGAGAGCCATGAAATTGAGACCCAAGGATTCGTTGAAGCATTCGTTTCAGCGTTCAATCGTAGCGTTCGGTTTAGCGTTTCTATTTGCGACGGCTTGTACGACTCAGGCGCAGAAAAAAAGCGATCAGGTTCGTAAGCCTGCTGCTGTGCTCGATGCGAATGGTCCCGACGACCTTCCGGTGGTTATCGATGCGGCCCCCCAGCTCGATGAGGAAATTAAGAAGGCCTTGAAGAAGCCATTCAAAGGGATGGCACCTGAAGAAGCGGCCCGCATTACGAAAAAATTGAGGAATTACCTCCTCTTTTTGGGACTGAATGCGAAAGACCTTCAGAAAGCAAAAGCAGCGGCTCCACTTGAAGCTTCAACTGAGCCCGAGGCTCCGCGGCCTGTAGGTGGATTAGCTGGGGGAGAAGAAGTCGCAGAAGCAGGTGCAGGCGCTTTGAACGCCGAGGCTCCGCCAGCAGTAGTCCCTCCTACTGCGCCACCCGAAGTGGGTGATACCGAAGGGGGAGATGACGATGACCAGGACAAGACGCCGTCGAACCTAAAGGCTGTAAAGCGACTCTTTCAAGGTTCGAGTCAATTTCTGTTTTGTGAGAACTTCCTCGATTGGGAGTGTTTGGAAAAGAAGCCACCTCAAAAACCGCTCGCTGCCTTTCGACAGGAGTTTCGTGATGATTTAGGCGTCGCGGTTCATGCGGGCGATAAGCTCGATATGGAAGTCTTCTTCACTCAGGCCTGGGACAAGAAGAAGGTGAAGAAAACGGTCACCGAAATTCAGATCAAGAAGAAAAAGGTGAAGAAGGTTGTAAATGGCCGCACGGTCACTCAGATAGTCGAAGTGAAAGTTCCGGTCAAAAAGGTGGTCGAGGTAGAGGTCTCAAGTCCTCCGGCGGGAGTCGCTCAGCGATTGGGCGAACGCATTCGCGATCACTCAGGTCGGGCTCTATCCATGGCGATGTTCGGCATCGATGACAAAGACGGTTCCATGAAACCGGTCTGGGACGCGATTCAAGAGCGGTCTCAGGATAAGAATGTCAGTGTTCGGGCCGTTGTCGATGTGATGGGTGTCGAAAGAAATGCGACCCCGTGGATCTACGATTACGTGCCGAGTCGGTTTGAAAGCGTGGATATGTTGAATAACTGGTTGTTTGGTCCTTCGAAAGACGCAACCAAACCCAACGCTATGCATGCGACTTTTCAGTACGAAAACACCCCTGATCTCATCCGAGGACTAAACGACGGCATCCAGTCGAACGATGAGTCGCGCGTTCGAATCGAATGGCCGAGTTCCGGAATTATGCACAACAAGTTCCTCGTTCTCGAGGATCAAGAAGGTAAAAAAGCAGTCTGGAGTGGTACGGCAAACCTCTCTAAAAACTGCATGGGTATTGAGCGAAACGCGAACATGTCGGTATTTGTGAAAAACGACGCGATCGCACAAGCCTATCAGGACGAATTTGATCACATGCATGGCTTTGATGAGTCCATCATTTCCAAATCGAAAGTCGTGATGCCGTATAAACCGCTCGGCGCTATGGTGATGCCAAATGCGATTAATCCTCCGCTCCCGCTCGGACGATTTCATCGAAACAAACTCCCGACTTCGAAGCGACTATTCGAGTTTGATGACGGCACGAAGTTTCGCGTTCACTTCGCTCCAACCGACGATGCTGAACACCGTGTGATCCTGCCGATGCTTTTATCCGCCCGCGAAGGGGACATCATTCGTATTTCGATGTTCGGGGGAACCGGGTACGAAATCGTTCGCGCGATGCAGTTTGCTGCTGCAAAAGGAGCTGAAGTTCGTATCGCTTTTGATCGTAAGCTGGGTGCCGGATGTACCTCTTGGATTCGCGATGGGGTGTTAAACGTCTTTATGCCGAATCCGTACACTCGCTTCGTGAAGCGAAATGGAGCTCCCGGTAAAATCCTGGTTCGTACGAGCACGTGGGAAGGGAAGAATCATTATAAAGTAGGAACTCTCACTCGGAAGCTCCCCACTGGCGAGATGTTTGCCGAACAGATCATCGTGGGCTCACAGAACTGGAGTTCGGGTGGGAACGACGCGAACGACGAGAACCTGATGTCGATTCAGAATTTAGTCACTCCGGTTCGGGCGGCAGAGCTCTTTAACCAGGAATTCGATAATCACATCTGGAAAGAATCTCTCCCGAAAACGAAGGCTTCGATGAGCTGTGCGGAAAAAGCAGCATTGCCGCCCCCAGTAGTTCCGGGAAACGGCAACGGCTGATTTCAGTTCAAATTTCGGAGTCGCTTAATACTGTCTCGGAAAGTGTTCGACCACCACGATTATGTTCGTCTTAGGATTGAAGATCATGACGGCTGCTTCATTTCCGTCGTGATCCTGTGGATCGTTTTTCCACAGAGTCAGTTTGGCTTTTTCGGCAGAATCAAAATATTCCTCTAAGTCACTTGTCGTTTCTTGATAGTAAGTGATCGTTTCTTCGTATCCATCTTCGATTTCCGGAATCGCAGCGAGGAGTTCGTCTTGCATCGAGTTGCGAATGCGATCGGATGCACCGCCCGACTTTGTTTCATACTGTGAGTAGCCGACATGGGTGTAGATGTATTTTTCAGCGGCGGCGCCGTGCAGATTCTTAGGAATTTGGTAGGCATGCGCCATTGGGCAGCTCAATTTCCATTTCAGTTCCCGACCCGCAAAGGAGGCGAGCTCGGTTTTGCATGCTTTAATGAGAGTCCCGAGTTCAGCAGAGACCGGTACTTTCTTGAGTTCCGTGGCTTGTGCGGAAAGTGCAAGAAGGCTTGAAGAGAGGAGTGCTAAGAGTTCGTTTTTCATAAAAAGAGGACCTTTATTTTATCTTGTGGTTGAGCGGGGGTGAACCCCGCGCCGGTTAATCTTGAAACGCGTTGTGCCCGAATATTAGTTATTTGTTAAATGCATAAATGGATAAACTATAATGCGAATTTCGAATTAAAAAACATCTGCGATTAAGGCGTATTCAACAGGGCGCTTAAATGATCGAGGGTTTTCCGCCAGCGAGCCCGTAATCCATCCCGGGTGAGTGTGTCCTTCAACCCATCATGCATGAAACAGAGGATGGAAAGGTAAGAAGGCTTGTGCCAGTTTTCGTCCTGCCATTTGAGGCGTACACGTCCGGGAGCTTTCGTCGTGCGAATTTCGCCGTATATGCCCCCGTCTACTTCGAATGGCGTTTTAGACTTCCATTTGAAGGGACCGAGCGGCTTCTCGTGACTCGTCCGATTTTTTCAATTTTAGTTTTTTTCATTATTATGGTGCGGAAGTCGATGAAGTAGACGAACTCGACATTGGCGGCACCGTGGTGGTCGTCGAGCTTCCGGCCTATCCCGAGCCTAAATCTCTGACTTCCGCCGAATTACGGACATTATACGCACAATACAGAAGCTTTTATCGAGTAGCTGAGGTCATCGGAGCTTCGGAGGGCTTTGCGCGGCAGAATGCAGCTAAAAATCGTGATTGACGGAATGTCCCGGATCTGAGACATTAAACAAGTGAAGACCGCTCGATTTCATCCGAAAGCCCGTGCCGCAATCCAGGAGTTTTCGGAGGAAGTCAGGCGCGAGCTTGGTAAGGCGATTTTCGATCTTCAGAAAGGCTCGAAGCTCGGAATGCCGCTTTCCCGAGTGATGTCATCGGTGGCCGCTGGTGTTGAAGAGCTGAGGGTTAAGGATCGAAATGGCGCTTATCGAGTATTTTACCTGGCGAGGCTAGCGAACGAGGTTTTGGTGTTTCACGCGTTTACGAAGAAAACCGAGAAGACGCCGAAACACGAAATCGACACCGGAAAGAAGCGATTAAAGGAGTTACTTGATGAAGAAGAATAAAGGGATCGTTGCTAAGTCGGCTAAGGAACTCGCGGAAGTCCTAGGGCTTTCTCCCGCTGATGGGCTTGAAATCGAAATCCGTTCAGACCTGAACGATAAGATCGTCGAAGTCATCGAAGGTAAGGGACTCACTCACGCTCAAGTCGCGAAGCTCGCTCATACCTCGCGAACCCGCGTGACGGCGCTTGTGAACCGCAATACGCATGAAATTTCGACCGACCTCATGCTCCGAATTCTTTCAGCTTTAGGAGTAAGGGCGAAGATCCAATTCAAGATGGCTGCTTAAATTAACAGAGGGCTGCCGGAATAATCCAGCAACCCTCTTTTTGTTGGTTTAGATCAATTCGAGCACTTAATTCCTAATTCTTCACATTCATGCACTGTTACGCCGGGCATTCTTGCCCGCACGTTTTGAATGTACCAAGTATTCCGGTTCTCGGCCGGTTTTGGATAGAATTGTTCGTCGTCGAATTGAGAAAGCGTTCCGTCATCATCGACTGTAAAGAGGTCAAGATCCAGTGCGGCGGTGCCATAAGAACCCATCACAATAACCAACTCAGTGTAACCGCCTGGATTAATCGAATCGACATATCCGACGCATTGAGTGTTTCCAGCACGCAGAACGATACAGTTCTTCTCAATGTCATCGCTGTACAGAGTGGCATGTCCGATGTCCATTCGTTGAGGAGTACTTCCTTTAAATCTCAGCACCCATTTGAAGTGGTAAGCTCTGGGGTTTACTTTTGCTGGGTCAGGATTAATCCAAGGCTTTACCGCAAGCCTAAGTACGGTGGAAGGAATCAAGTAGTCCGTTATCTGGCTCGAGAGAGAGTAGTCGGAGTCGGATCCAGAGTTTTTTTCAAGCAACCCTAGTCCAGCGTATTCGTGATGAACTTGCTGATATTGCTCGGATTCGGACAGCTCCTTAAAACGCTCAATCTCACAAAGCATATGCGGGCGAGCATCACGTTCCGAGATCCATGACTTACATACTTTTGGCATCCCGTTCACGTAGGTATTAAGTTCTTGATCGTCTAACCTTTGCTCATTGGCTTTGATTGCGTTTACGACTACCGCTCCTGGCGCTAGAATGTCGATCATCCCGAAAACAGCCTTTTCTTGGTTTCCATTCAGATAATCATCAAGGGTAATGCGATTTTTAAAGGCAAGTCCCTTCGATCCTCCTGCCACAATCCAACTCATAAGATCATCACGGATTGCCTTAATCCGAAGTTCCGTTTTGGTGTCACCACCGCCGCCTTGAACCCCACCTTCACGCGCGGCGAGAGCAGCCGATCGACGAAATGGATTTTCCTGACTTTGGGCGTTAGCCTGTTGAGTGATTGTAATCGCTCCAAGAAGAGCGATCATCACGGGTAGAGTTTTATAAGTCGTTTTCATACTTTCATTTCCTTTTTTCGAAACAAAAAATCACAAGAGCATGCTCAAGCAATCACTGGGTTTTGTGTTTGATCGAGCGCTCGCTCAGTCGTTTTGCGACCAAGCCCGGACTCTTCGTTTGCATGTCCCGACGTCATTTTAATCAACTGCTGGTTGATCTGGATGACGGTATCGGGACTACCTGCAACTCCTTCAAGCTGCATGAGGTTTTCCACGAACGCGTTCATCTTCTGAACGATTCGTGGAAAAATTTTACTGTTGATACAAAAGCTTGCGCCCACCAAGTAACGTTCGGATGGCGTCTCGTTTTCAAGCGACGACCTTGCGGCTTCTAAGCACTGATCGTGGTAGCGCTTTAGAAAGAAATTCGTGTTGTAGTCGTATTTTTTGATGTGTTTCTGGGACGGGACGAGTCCGCCTGTCGCAGCGTTTCGCCGCGCGTATCCGTGTTTTTCAATATCAATGAGCGCAGAATGAATTTCCGCCACTGTGTAGCGGTTTTTCAAGAAGTGGGCGAGCGCGACTGGGTCCTGGTCAACTTGTTCAAGCTCTAAAATACTCAAGAGCGTCATATGAAGGACCGAGGTCGCGATCTCGATTTCCCGAAAGGGGTTCGTGGCCGGGAGCTTCTGTTTTTGGAACGAGATCAGTTTTTCGAATAGCGCGTAGGCCGCGGCACTCCCTCCCGCTTCATAAAACCGATGAAGGCAGCTTAAGTAGCGCGTTTCGTCCTCATCAAGACCAAAGAGCCCCGCGATTTTCGTCAGGGTCTGATCTGTAGGTTTTTTGATGCCTTTGAAAAAGTTTCTGGCCTCAGTGCGGGACTTGAGATCGCAAAGGGTAGCAATTTTATCGTAAGAAAAGGACTCGTCCTGAGAATGGGCGTAGTCGTAAGCGTCTTGGAGAAACTCCAAGTGAGACGAGTATTGAAATATTGAAAACGGGAGCTTCGACATGATCTTCCTGTTCCATTTGCCCTCAGTCGAAGCCGACCAAGTATAGGCATTTGTTTCGGGCCCAACCACGTAGACGTGGACATGAGCTCAGAAGCTTATAATGCAATGCATTGTATTCGGCAAGTGCCTTTTTAATCTCATCTTCCGTAATGCCCGTACGTTATCGTAATGATTCAATTGTTAGACTTTTTGAATAATTATTATTGAATAACCCTATTGAATCTAATCTTAGATTGGTGTTATTACGCTGTTGTTGGGAGCTCTGTTTGCCGGAGCGGGGTTTTCGACATATTCGATTCAATTCTATTTGCGCGACTTCACGATGATCTCCGGTGGAATTAAAAAATGGGGTTTCAACTCCCCAGGGAGTCGTTCGCCTAAAACCTAATCCATTTGCGCGAGTTCCAGGAGCGACATTTCGAGGTTCTACCCCTCAGGCGGACGTGTACCCAAAAAGTTGAAAAGGAAAGTACATGAAACGGAGAACACGATGTTAGGGCGTGCGATCGGTGCGCTCATCATTTTCGTCGTCGGACTGAACGTCATCTACTTCGGTTGCTTAGAGAACGGATCGAACCATCCGGGGAATCCAACCTGGGGCTTTCTATCGGGCTTTGCACAACTGGAGGTCTGGCTGATCTACGCGCTCGGAATTGCGGCTTTAGGCTGGTTCGGCGTCCAAGCCCTGGTAGGCATCCGCGAAAGCATAGACGGCGCGGAGGAGAGGCGAGCTGACCTGGCCCGCGAACGAATGCTAGAAAGCGCCCGAGCCGAGTACCGCCGTGATGAAGAGAAGCGTGAAGCTTTTGCGAAACAGATGCGGGAGGAAGCCGAGTCCTACTACCAGGCCGAGGCAAAGCTACGCCCGAAACCTGTCCCAGTCGACCCGACGCCCGTCCCAGAAAAACCAAAACCCAGTCCTCGAAGGCTCAAAGAAAAAGCCATCGAGGACATTTTAAAAGGAGGATTTTAATTTATGAAAATCCAAACCCGAGACCTAGACGTGTTCCAGTCGTGCAAAAAATACGGACTCTTATCGACGAACCAAATCGCCATGCTGCATTTCAAGAATCTCCATCCGACAACGCTTATGCGGAGACTTAAGATTCTGGAAAAGGCGAAGTACATTAATCGAATCGACTCACTCCCGAATAACCAAAGTGCCTGGAGTCTCGGGATGGAAGGCGCAAGATACCTCAGGGCCGATCCACCCGGACGGTTCACAAATCGCAATACGACGCTTCATGATGTGACTCTCTCCGGCGTGCGAATGGCGCTCGAACGCCGGGGGCTTGGCGAAAACTTCAGTTCGGAAATGGAACTGAAGAAGCGCATCAATCGGAAGCTGAATGAGAACGAAAAGTCCCGGCTTCAGGTACCCGACGGGATCTTTACCGCCCAAGCGCCAGTCACGAAGACACCCATCGTCGTCGCGCTTGAGGTCGAACTCACGCCCAAGAACCATCAGCGTTACCGGAAGATTATCGAGCAATACCTGGCGAAAACATCACTCACTTACGTCTGGTACGTCATGAAATCTGAAGGCATCGCCCAAACAATCGTGGATCAGTACCGAAAACTCCCGCGCTATGAAAACTCGCCGAAGTTCGTTTTCTCCTACGTGCACCAGGCGGAGGAAGGGTCGAACGAGCTTCCGGTCTACGACGGAAAGGCTGGCAAATGGATGAAGCTCACCGATATCTTCGACCTGCCTGGACTAAGCGAAAAAGATGGCCCCCAGGCTTGCAACCCCGAAGGCAGGCAAAATGAAGCTGGATTAGGCAGGGAGGCCGCTTAAATAGTCTGAGTAGATTCAACGAATTGCCCCCGCTCCCGCATTCGGGAGTGGCACTTCTTCACGCCCTCGACCACTCCCCCTCTACGAGTGAGAGTGGTCGAGGCCTAAAGTGCCAAGAAGAAAAATGCGGGAGCGGGGGCAAGAGGATCAGGACGAGAAAAACTGAAAGAGAATCTAGGGAAGTCATAAAACAAAAAAACTGGGAGTCTAAAAACGTATGGATGAAGTTGAAATCATCCGATGCGAGATTCCATGCGCGATCTATGAAAGAGAAATCACGGCATTGATTGAGCTTTTACTCGAAATTGACGAAACGATGCAAAAATCGGAAAACCAATCCTGCGACCGGGGCCAGTCGGTCGCTAAAAAGGCGGTAGCATGAACGGCGGTACAACAACAGAAACCAAAAGAATCGGAATTTACCTTCGCGTGTCCACGGAAGAGCAGGCCAGAATTCAGGATGGCTCGCTCGTATCGCAGCGGCAGCGGCTCATGGAGTACGTCGAAGGCCAGAACCGCCGCGATTCCGCGTGGGGGGTCGTCGCCGAGGTTTACTGCGACGAAGGGCTATCGGCCAAGGACATGAAGCGGCCAGAGTTCCAGCGAATGATGGCGGACGTGAAAACGGGGCGGA
>CAYOJT010000082.1:0-10501 GCA_964404365.1 uncultured Bacteriovoracaceae bacterium | reverse complement strand
CAAATTTATTGAGTGACATTCCACGCTTCACGACTGCTTCCGAATACATAAGCGCCATACGGTCTTCTACGCCTGGAGCTCCGTTTGGAATCTTGGAAAAATCTTTTTCGCCGGCACGTTTCTGATCCATGCAGAACGGACAATGGTCGGTCGCAACGACTTCCACGATCCCCTGTTCGATCCCCTTCCAAAGAGCCTCTTGGTCTTTTTTCTTCCGAATCGGGGGGCTCATCACGTACTTCGCGCCACCGAAATTCGGTTCCTCGTAGCAAGAATCATCGAGAAGCAAGTACTGAACACACGTCTCAACGTGAACCTTCTGATTTCTCTTCGTCACATCCCGAACGCGATTCAAAGCATCTTCACAAGTCATGTGAACGATGTAGAGCGGGTGTTTCCCCTCCCAAGCCAGGTCCGCGATACGACCCGTAGCTTCGGCCTCCACAATCGGTGGACGGGAAAGCGGATGATATTTCGGAGCAATATTTCCCTTACGACGATTTTCAGCAACTAGCGTATCCACCATGTCGCCGTTTTCAGCGTGAGTGGTGACGATCCCGCCGCATTTCTCAACCTCGTTGAAGAGACCGATGATTTGTCGATCATCGACCATCAATGCGCCCTTATAGGCCATGAAAGTCTTAAACGACGTGATCCCGTACTTCTCCACCATGGTCTTAATTTCTTCGCGGGTCTGATCGTTGAAGTCCGTCACAACCATGTGAAACGCATAATCACCGACAGCTTTGCCCTCACTTTTTCCGAACCACGTATTCAGTCCGTTTTGGAGAGAATCACCCTGCTTCTGAAATGCAAAATCGATGATCGTCGTCGTTCCGCCGTGAAGCCCAGCGAGCGTTCCCGTTTCGAAATCATCGCTCGATGATGTTCCCATGAAGGGCAAATCCATGTGCGTGTGCGCATCGATTCCACCTGGAAAAAGGTAGCAGCCTTTCGCGTCGATCCACTGATCCGCTTTCATTTGGAGATCTGTCCCGATCGTGTGAATTTTTTCACCTTCGATGTAGACGTCCGCTTTCACGGTTTCGGAAGCCGTTACGACTGTTCCGTTCTTAATAAGCATCGTTTTCATACGTTTTCCTTTTTCCTTGTGCGGGGAAAATTACCAGATGGATCCTGAATCCTGCATCCAACGCACGGTGATCGTTTTCTTATCAGTGAAGAAATCGACCGCACCTGCGCCGTGTGCTTTGATGTCGCCGTAAAACGAATCTTTCGATCCGCCGAATGAGAAGAACGACATCGGAGCTGGTACTCCGATATTGATCCCTGCCATTGCGGGCTCCATTTCGTTCATGAACTTACGAGCGGCTGCGCCCGAAGAGGAAAAGAGAGTTGCGGTATTTCCGTAAGGATTCCGATTGATCCACGCGATCGCTTCATCGAAAGACTTAGCTTTCGCAAGGATCACGACTGGCCCAAAAGTCTCTTCGCGCGAGATGCGCATTTTTTCAGTAGCTTCACCAATTACGGTTGGCTTCAAGAAGTAGCCCGGAAGGTGATCCACGTCTTTTCGGCCATCCAATAGGATTTTCGCGCCTTCATCGGCTGCCGATTGGATGAGGCCTTTGATGCGATCTTTTGCTTCCTGAGAAATGACTGGACCCATTCCCGTGTTTGGATCCATTCCATCGCCTACTGAGATGTCAGAAGCCGCGCGAACAATGCGGGTTTGCACTTCTTCGTAAGTTTTGTCGCCTACACAGATAATCACCGAACCTGCCATACAACGCTCACCTGCGCATCCGATGATGGATTCAAGTGCCGTTGAAACGGATTTATCCATTACAGCATCAGGAAGAACGACCATGAAGTTCTTAGCGCCTCCCAAAGCCTGCGAACGCTTCCCGTGAGACGCCGAAGTTTCATAAACGTATTTCGCAACCGGAGTCGACCCCACAAACGAAGTCCCCTTTACGTCCGGATGAGTGCAGAGTGCGGTAACCACATCTTTTCCGCCGTTAACTAAGTTCATCACGCCCTTTGGGAGCCCCGTTTTTTCGATGAGATCGAAAATAAAGGCTTGAGTGAGCGGAACGCGCTCAGACGGTTTCAAAACGTAGGTGTTTCCGGATGCCACTGCAAACGGCCAGAACCAAAACGGAACCATAGCCGGAAAGTTAAAGGGAACGATACCTGCGAATACTCCGAGAGGCTTCTTGATCGTCACGCAATCTACGCCGCGTGCGATGTCTTCCATGAATTCACCTTGTTGGAATGACGGCATACCGGTTGCGGTTTCCACCATCTGCATTCCACGGCGAGCGGAAGCTTTTGCTTCTAAGAAAGTCTTTCCGTGCTCTTTAGTGACGAGCTTTGCGATCTCATCGAGGTTCGCTTCGAGGAGAGTTTTTAATTTGAAGAGGTACTGGACGCGATCGATGACCGGTACATCCTTCCAGGTAGTGAACGCTTCCTTCGCTGCAGCTACTGCGCGGGCGACGTCCTCGCTTGTTCCGAGAGGGCAGCGCTCGATTTCTTTTCCGTTTGCCGGATTGATGATCGGAACTGAATTTTTACCGAAGGACGAAACCCATTGGCCGTTGACGTAATCCTTGATCATAAAAAGCTTCTCTCCTGCTTGCCCTTGAGACCGCACCCAGTGCGGCCCTGACGCAGTCCGTGCGCGGGCGTGTGTTAGTCGTTGTGCGAAAGACGTGAAGCTAGCGTGGGGTTAGATCGAAAGACAACCCATGTTTGCCTGGGGTTAGGTGATTTTTTTGAAGAAAATGATGAGGATAATAATGCGTCGCGCATTCCGCTTTTCCGCACAATTAAAGCACCTCGAGAACGTAGGCAATGCCTTTGACAATCACTCGGCGCGGCAGAGTGTATAATCATCTCATGACGACACGCGCAGAATTGATGCTGATCTGGCTCATCCCCCTTTTAGTTACGGAGGCATCGCTGGGCGAAGAATCCCGTTCAATTCCGGTCAGCCTCGAAGAAAATCGATTTTATGCCCACCTGAGCTTTCAAGGTGTGGACGCAAAACTTCTCCTCGATACCGGCGGGACGACCGGCATTTACCAGGAATTCGCATATTACTGGAAAACGGATACCTCGAAACTCGGTGAAGGCGACGACAAGAACTTCATCCGATTTAAATCGCCTTCCTCGCCTTTCAAAGACTTTTTGCCCGATACCATTCCGAGCTAGCCAAGCGCGCCCCGGTCCCTTACTTTTAGAACAACCCGTCCGGAGGGGTTTCTTATCGTCACGATCATGTCTACATTCGCAGGCGCGTTTATCCTTGGGTCGATGGCCTACGTTTATAAACTCCGAGGCGACGCCCGATGGGAAAGCCTGAGCGACTACCTTCGAAAAGGCTGGCCCGTATTCGCTCCTCTGAATTGTCTCCTTTATCTATTTACTGAAAAGCGGGCACGCGGCTCTCAGCCGAAAATGGCTGACTTTCCAGAGCTTTCTGTCATCGAAGAAAACTGGGAAGTGATTCGAGATGAAGCTCAAGCGCTTTTTGAGCGCCAAGTTTTAGAACAATCCAATACCGAAGGAACGGCGGGATATTACGATCTGGGCTTTCACACGTTCCAGAAATTCGGCTGGAGAAAGTTTTATCTGAAGTGGTACGGCACTACGCTGAACTCGGCACAAAAACTCTGCCCCAAAACGGTTGAGATTTTAAACCGCGCTCCCTCCGTCAACGGTGCGATGTTTTCCTATCTGCCTGGCCCATCGAAACTCACACATCACACGGACCCACTCGCCTGCTCTCTTCGTTATCATCTAGGTCTAAAGACCCCGAACGATGATGGATGCTACATCAATGTCGATGGAAAAAAGATTTCCTGGCGTGACGGAAAAGGATTCCTGTTCGACGAGACCCATCTCCATTACGTCTTCAATACAACGGATAAAGGTCGCCTGATCCTCATGGGCGATATCGAACGACCGACGCATAGCTTGGGTTCGATCGTGAACTTCATCTACAAGGGACTCGCTCGACTCTCGGTCGTGCCGAATTTACCGGGGGATCAGCGCGGTCTCATCAATCGCGTTTTTACTGCGCTCGGTCCGGCTCTGAACTGGGCGAAAAACTTGAAGGAATCAAACCGTGCGCTCTATCTCATTATGAAGAACGCGATCAACCTCTCGCTACTCGCCTTAGCCGCGCTTGCGACAATCGGCGCCTTCAAACTCCTGAGCCATCTCTGGGCCTAGGTGTTGACCAGGCTCCTCTGTCAACGTTCGGAGTTTTAACCCCTGTCTAAAGCCTGGACAGGTAATTCCTCTCAAACTTCATTAGTTTGAGTAACCCGAGCGGTACATTTCGTGCTCTATGGCAGCTCGGCATGCACCGACAGGTACCGAACAAACCCTTTCTTTTTCCGATCTTTACGACCTCGCTTTCGATCGTCCTTGCGACGATCTCGAGCCTATCGTTAGGCGTAACCATTTACGGTTCGGATGACCGCCAGGATTATTACGAAATTTTAGAAAATCCTGCCGCTGATCAGGAAATCCTCGAGTGGGCACCTTCTGTTCCAATGATCCTTAAAAAGTCGGAGTGGAGACTGGATGGCGACGGATATTATCGCCCCGTCGCCACGATCAAAACAAACGCAGATTACTTTCACCTCTGCCCGGGCGTGCGCTTTGGGAATCAGCCCTCTGTCGGATACTGTTCAGGTTTCCTCGTGGGACAGAACTTAGTCGCTTCCGCCGGGCACTGCTTTGTCGACCAGAAAATGTGCGACGAACAGTTGATCGCATTCGATATCGCGTACACCGAATATCCTAAGAATCCGCTCGAGATCATTCAGCAGATTCCCGCTCGAAACGTTTTTGAGTGCAAACGACTCCTATCTCACGAGGAGAAACCGAAAAACTTCGTCTCGAGCTCGGCTATGATTCTCGCGCCGATTCGCATTTCTCGCATCACTCCAGAAAATATCGTCGTCCAACCCTTACGGCTCCCCCCGAACTGGCAATACATCGGCCCAAAACCTACGCCGATACCTGCTGAAAAGTCCCGGATCCAGAATGAGGGCACGCTGAGCAGCTCGGATTCCCACCATTTTCATGATCTTTCGCTCGTCGAACTCGAGCGCCCAGCGCTGGGTCGTCCGATCTTTCAGTTAAATTTGAGCGGGATTGTCCAAAAGGGCCAACGCCTCGGCATGATCGGCTATCCTTCAGGTCTGCCCATGAAATTTGATCTCAATGGTGAAGTTCTACGGGAGGAACCGAACTTAGCGCTCTTTGATGCGAAGATCGATGCATTTGGGGGAAATTCGGGGAGCCCAATCATCGATCTCACAACTCGCGAAGTTATCGGTGTTCTTGTGAGCGGGCAGGCCGACTTTCGCTATAAAAAAATTTCTCAGAGCAAACATGGGCGCACAGGATCGTTAACGAACACAGAACCTGCCCCCACTCCTGAGCCCTGTAAAAAGACTTACCGTGCCGAGCGCGAGCTCAAAGATGACATTCGTGAATACGGCGAACACGTTTCGCGCTTTAGCCCCCTCTTTATCGAAACTCTAAAAAAACAGACCGAATCCCCTATGCCGACAGAGGAACCAACCCCATGAACCTTCGATTTATCATTCTAGGAATATTCATCGGAGCTCTGAGCGCATCCGCCAACGACCCTCGGAGCTGCGAACTGAAATCCACTGCGAAGATTGAAAAAATTGAATCCCTCCGCATGCACCATCGTATAGGCGACGACCAGCTCGATAAGCTCCTCAGCGAAGCCTACGACGATGAAGCCTCAGAAGTGATCGCGTGCCTCAGGCTTCGAAAGTGGAGAGGAATCTCAGCCGCTGTCATCCGACGCGTCCAGCTCACTTGGGAAGGGAATTGTGCTCGAATCATCAGTGGACTCGAGATTGCTTCCGATTATTCTGGCGGAAAAGATGCAGAGCTACTCGGGAAAATCGACAGCGCGAAAGCAAGCTGCGCTTGGACCCATGATCTTCTGTCACGAGCATTAAATCGTGCCGAAAGCAGAGGAGACTCTGCGTGGGAGAGAGGGCTCATGTTGCACGAATCTCAAGCGATGGCGTTCTAAGAATAACGCTCTTCGTCCAAACGCCAAACTAACAATGGCCGGCTTGATTTATCGTGTTCTCCACGATTCAACTGAAGGATGAAAACCCTGAGCTTCAAATCCGCGTTGGTCAGTATTTTTGGACTTTTTTTTCTTTTCTCTGCATGCGCAACTGCAAACATGACGAGCACTCGCGCTCCAAATGCTTCGCCTTACCCGGAACACTGGTGGACCCCAGTTCCGCCTGAAGGTGCGCCTTCTTGGGAAGTTCTCCCGCAGGAAGCGAAGCCCGGCGAAGTCATTCTGTCCAAACGAAACGAGCTTGGGATTTTGTCGAATTTTGCACCGACCCCCTTCGTTTATCACGGCGAAAAATACGCAAGCTTAGAAGGCTTCTGGCAAATGATGCATTACCCGGAAGGACCCAGTGACCCCCGCGCGAAGCTCAAGGGCTGGAAACATACCCGAGCAGAGGTTTCGCAGATGACTGCGTTTGAAGCGAAGGCTGCGGGCTCCGAAGCGGAGGCTTTACTGAGGAAGGCCGGAATCGACTGGGTTAGCTTCGAAGGAAAGCGTTTCCCCTACATGAGCGAGCGTCCAGGCACCCACTATAAACTCATTCTGGAAGCCATGAAGGAAAAGCTGAATCAGAATCCAAAGGTGAAGGAAATCCTTCTCATGACCGGGGATCTGATTCTGAGGGCCGATCATCATCAGGACCCGAAAGATCCGCCCGAATGGCGCTATAATCAGATTTGGATGGATTACCGGACTGAACTCCAGAGAAGTGCGCAGGACCGAGCTGTAACGACGGGGAAATAAAAAAATGAACGAGACGAATACGCCCAGTACCCCAAAGAGCCAGGCGATGCTGGTAAAGATCATCTGGTTTGCTCTTTTCATGTCCAACTGGATGTTTCTCTTTGTCAGTCACTTTCTGCGCGGCAATGGGAGTGAAGCTCCGATCTCGGCCTCTGAAGGACTGCCTCCGCAGATCTTTTTCGTGATGGGCGGAGTGAGTCTCGTGATCTCTCAGATCCTTCCAAAATTTATCGCCCGAGCCCTCAGCCCACAAAACGAAGTTCAAAGCGAACGAACCGAGGACGGTTCGCCCGCACCTCTGTCCCCTCGAATGTTCTCCGCGCTTTTCACGCCCATGGTGATCGAGCTCGCTATTTTAGAGAGCGTTTCGCTTTATGGCTTCATTCTTGGTTTTACGCAGGGACGACTCGACTTGCACCGAATTTTCTTCGGAGTTGCGATCGTGTTCGTTATTCGCGCGTACCCGACGTCGCTGGAAAAATTACGCGACCGCTACCTCGGTCGTTAGAGTTTCCACCACAAAGCATTTGAAATTCAGTTTCGTCTGAAACGAACATGCTTCCCACTGCCCGAGGCGTTAAACCGACTGGATGAATCCCACGCACCCGATCGATGGAAAAATCGCCGCGTCGATCCACTGAAATCTTTCCGACTCCCTCGATAACAAGATCCTGTCCTTCGATTTTATAAATGCTAGTCCGACGGATGTGGTGATAAACACCGCGACCGCCTTCAATGGAAACAAGCGCTAAATTCGAGGCTCGATCAATGACGATTCGTACTCGCTCCATCGTATGATAGGTCGGCTGAGTTTCGTCTGGAACAACTTCAACATAGGCTTCATGAAAGGAACTGAAAGCCGCACCTCTTTCAGAGTCACAAACTAACTCACCAATCAGTCGGGAGTAATCACCGTGAGCTGAAACGGCCGCAAAACGCGTTCGTGGAGACTCTTCGTACTGACGAATTTTCGATAAGCTCGTCTCCCCGTCGCCACATCCACTCAGGAATGCTGTCATGGCTAGCGTGAGTGGAATTTGAAATTTCAGATTCGAGATCATGCGTTACCTCCCCAATCAATTTCCCGCCGAGATGAGGCAGATATACGGAAGAACTTAAGGAATCGCATCCAAAAAGAATGCTTCGCATTATTTTTCCGAAATACTGATCATCTATCTGATTTTATTGCTTTTTATTGACAGAGTCAGAATTCGATTCTCATATTTGACATGATGCGTCTTCAGCGATAATCCTCTGGCCTGCTCAGGGGATTTTAGCTTCAGGTGTCTAGGGGGAAACTCATGAAAGCCGTATCACTTTCGCTTGCCGCGCTTTCGCTTGGCCTTTCGAGCTGTGGCGGGGATTCAGGGAATTCCTCAGAGGCGTTTTCTCGCCTTCTGGGCCTTAGCCTCGACCAGCGCACTTCGATGGACGGGAGTTATGAAAGCGGATGTTCGCGAGTCGTGTCTGGCGGAGCTCGGTTTTACGTTAAGATTTCACTGCAGTTCCTGAACCCATCTACTCGCGATATCGATCGGTACGTCGTAAACGGTGGCGATCGAGTCGATACACTCCCCTACGGCATCTACGTTCAAAACTCATTTTTCAAGGATCCCGATTGTGCGGTTGAAGTCGTCCGAGGTGAAAACAAGGGTGAATTTACCGTGTCGTCCGATGGAAAAAAACTCACCGTCGACTCCAGGGACATGAACATTGCGCCGATGGAATACGACACAGCTATTCAGTTTAATCAGGAATCGATGTGCGGCTTTTCAGAGTGGAAGGTCGGCATGGAGCGAAACACGATCGGCACCACTTGTGCGAGCTCAAGCACCGAAAACGTTTTCTTCTTAAGTCGGCTGGACGACTCCCCAAGGCTTCTCGCCTTTGATGCCTACATCTGTGATGGGAATGTCATGCGCGAGGGATGTTCGAGGGTCAGCTTTAGAAGGCAGATCCATTAAGTAAGCTTTTCGTTCGAAGAAGCTCCCCGAAAATCGACACTCCAGAAAAGCTCTAGGCCGCCTTTTTCGGGGTTTGAACTTGAGGTGTGCCGCCAAACGCTTCAGCGAAGATAGCTGACTGCTGAACGCCTTTGCTTTTCAAAAATCGAATCGCCTCTTCGATCATATCGCCATTACCGCAGAGGTAGAAATCCGTGTCACTCCAAGGAAACGAATCTTTCAAGCGCGCGAGCAGGCTCGGTATGCGGCCCACTTGGAGAGGCGTCGCACCCTTCGTCGTGATTTTCGTATTCTCATCTTCCTGAGAAAGTGCGTAGTAGGTCTTCACCCCTAAGCGCTCGAACTCGCCCTGGTAAAGGATGTCTTCTTGAGTACGAAACCCGAGGAGCGCGAGCGAGAAAAGCGGAGGCTCTTTTCGAAATTTCTCAGAACGGATGATAGACCGAAGAGGCGCAACCCCCGTCCCAGTTCCGATGAAACAAACGCCGCGATCCGATTTTGTCCGATAGATGAAGTCGCCATAGGCGGCACGAAATTGAACAATGTCGCCTGCCTGCAGGTTCCGAATGTATTTCGCGGCTCTCCCATTCGGCTGAAGCTTTACACAGAGTTCATGTGGCTCATCCTTCCGGGCGGCGCTCGCCAGAGAATAAGCTCTCCACACGGTCGGTTCTTCTTGCTCTGGATCCTTCACCTGAAGCGAAATGAACTGTCCCTCGGTGAAGGTAATCTTCGCCTGTGGACTGAACTGAATCTTCATCACACCAGGCGCCATCTCTTCGATTTCAATGATTTTAGCTTTGTAAATTCGTCCAGCCATCAAGAACTCTTATCGGTAAAAGCGTCAAATTCTTGAAGTGTGTCTCGATCGACCCACAAACTCGCAACGGAAGTTGTTAAATCCAAGGTGTTATTTCATATTTTCGCGCCCAAGGACCGAAAAGAATTCGATGGAATCTCGATCTTTAGGACTAAAAACTCGCGCATTCTTTCTCGCGCTCTTGGTGACAGTCCCTCTCACACTTTCAGTCGCGAAAGAAACGGCAACCAAACCCAGAACCACTCCACAGAAAAACGTGAAGAAGAAAAAGCCGACGCCACCAGTCTCAAAGAAGAATTTAAAAAAGGGAAAAAACACAGATAACTCCCACACGTCAGCCGCGACAAAAAAGAAGCCATCAGCTGGGAGAAAAACCGTGAAAGCTCCCGTTAAATCTCGCCCGGGACTTCCAACCCAAACACGGGCTGAGCTTCTGAAGATGAAGGCCGATGCGGATGCGAAAATCGCACTCGCGCCCCAAGCCGCTCCTTCCGACGCGCAGGCGAAGGAAGTAACCGGCCCGGCTCCCGCAGGCGAAAGCGCTCCTCAAGCCGCATCGGTAGCAACCACAGGATCGACAGACTCTGGACCGACCGAAGACCAGCCGATCGATGCGGACACTCCCATTTCTGAATCGGATTTAAGCGCAGGTGGCGATGAGGTAGCGCTGGATCTCGGCGGATCATCGGAGGAAAAATGGAATCCATACACGTTCGGTCGCTCGCCGATATGGATGATCCTCCCGCTCTTCACCCTCATGATGATCGGGCTGCATCTACTCCCTGTCCCTAAACGGATTTACCCAAAACGGCTCAGCGCTGTCCCCGACTTTCTCCAACTCAAAGATAAGACGCGGTC
>CAYOJT010000081.1:5251-10520 GCA_964404365.1 uncultured Bacteriovoracaceae bacterium | reverse complement strand
TTTTCTGAAGACGGAGCTTTACAGTTTCGACATGATAGCTGTCTTCGCCGAGGCGAATGGCCCGAGTATTGCGATCGGCTGCATTCGTAATTTCGACCGCATCGTCATGGAGAATCTCCGAGACGATGCGAAAAATGAGGACATAGCGCTTTCCTCCGGTGTAGAGGATCAGGTTTCCAGGATTGCTCATCAGTGGCGTTACCGTGATGTCCTTGCCGAGAAAGTGAATATCGACCTTCTGGGGAGAGCCAGGCACTAACGTCTCGGGCTTGGTCGGAAACGAGATTGCGGTCGCATTCCCAAAGGCGAGGTTGATCGTCGCGGGTTTCTCAGGCGAGATCGCGATCTTTCGAATTTGTCCCGCCTGCGACCATCTCGGGAATAAGAAGACGGCAATGAAAAGGACGATGATCGGATAAAGGATGAAGAGAGTCTGCGCTATCCGTCGAGCGGGTTGGCCGGCGACGATTTTTCCGGAAACCTGTTTGAGAAAATCCGAAAAACGAGCAAACTTCTTCATTTTGGCTCCGATTCGTTTATGGCTGACACGACGAGGCCGTACGGGTTCTCGTTTTTTAACGGCACGTCTCGGTATTCGAGCTGGATCACGAGCGGAGTCGCGAGCGCGAGCTTTCCAATGCGGAGGACGCGAGAAATGCGGGCCTCGATCTGATGCTTTTCGTTCGAGAATCCGAAGCCTTCGAGAATGAAGTAGCTGCTCGCTTTCTGGCTTTTGCTCAAAGTCTCGAACGCGGAAATCGAGTCTTTCATTTTGGCGAATACCGTCTCGGTCGTGATCCTCTTCAAATGTTCGCCTTTTTCCGAAAAATTCGCTTCATTCCATTCAAATCGGGTCGCGAGGTAGTCGTTCAGAAATTCCTGCATTCGTGTCACCGAGGTTTTCCAAGGCTCACGTTCCGTGATGCGGATTCCTCTTTCGCCTTGAATGAGTACCGGGTTTCCGTTCCGACTGAGGACCGGAGTTACGATTACCGAAGCAAGTAAGCACGCAGCGCACGCGATCAGGGCCACGCGGTAGAGTTTGAGTTTTGTTTCGAGAATTTTAATCGGGTGTAAGTATTCCATTTATGCTTTTTCCTTTGGGTTATTCGATTTTTTGTTTTGATCCTGGTTTTGGAACACCTTCGGAACATGCTTCCGATAGGCGCTGATATAAGCTTTTCGCGTCGATTGATAAGCGCGTCCGACGGTATTTTCTCCGAAGTTCCGTGCCGGGCTTGCCGCGACTCCGATCCCGCTTTTCGCTGCTCCTCCTGCGGCTTTCATTCCTCGGAGGGGCGCTGTGAGTGCGAGGGCGGCGAGTCCGCTCGTCATCGTCTGCATGATGCTTCCGCCGACAGAGCCTAGCGCCCCGGTGATGAATGCATGGACGATGTTCGGGGTTAGGACCATGAGACCCGCGACCGCGAAGTTCATGATGGCGGTATCGAGCCAGGTTTCCGGCGAAGTCGGCGCTTCACCGAAGCCTATCGTAAGTAAGATTCTTCCGATCAAGACCCAGATGGGTTTCCAGAGGGCAAGCTCGAAGAGTCCGAGAAAGATCCCCTTCGGTACGGCTTGGAAACTCGGGAACAGACAGCCGAGAAGCGCGATCGGTCCTAAGATATGGATCAGATTCCAGAGTGTGAGATGGATCACGTCGAGAAACTTTTTTACTACCGCCAGGAGTAAAAATGAGAGAGTCGAGATCAGCGTGAGCGCGTATTGTCCGAACTTGAGCCAGAACCCGGCTCCGGTATCGGAAACATTGTCGATATGCGCTTTCACGCGTTCGAAGATCGTTTGAAGGCTTTCCTCGCCGCCGAAATACTGGACGAGATTCGCCTCCATCGAGGAAAAGAATTTCGAGATTTCCGGGAATGCTTGGAGCAGGAGGATTGCGATTACGATCCGCTTGAGCACTGTCTCGATTCTTCCGCCCGTGATTTCTCCCGAGATGTAGATCAGGAGCATGGCGAAGAGGGTGGCCGCAGGTAGTCCTAGCCAAAAGAGATTCTCGCTTTTCTGGAAAAGTTCACGCGTAACATCCGTTAGAGTTCCCATCAGTGCGCACCTCCTTCCCCAAAGATCGAATTCAAAGACGAAAAACCGGGGTCATTCATTTGACGGCGCAAGGAATCCCCGGTGTCCATGAAGCTCTCGAACTGAGCCGCGCTTCGCGCCGATTCCTCCAGGCGTTTCGTCGATTCGATTTGCAGAGTTTTCGCTTGGATTCGATTCGAGTGGCTGATCGCATGAACGACGACCCCAAGCGTCTCGGCGGTGAGGCGCGTAGCCGATGCTTGGTTCGCGAGCACCGCGGACGACTTCACCTGTTCCCCGGCTCGATCGAGAAACGTCGAGTAGTCGAACGCATCTTGGCTGATAAAGAGCCCTTCGATTCCGTTTCTAAATTCGTTCCGATCCTTCAACGGCGCTCGATCGGGCGGAAACCCATACTGAGCGTGTGCGAGGCGGACGGCTTCGTCGATTCGGTCGGCGGTCTCGTAGACTTGGGGAGGGAGTGGAATGTGCGCGGTATTCGCAAGGCGCAGCACCTCCTTTACGCCTCGATTCATTTCGTCCAGGATCGCAGTCGTTTCGCGCGCGGTTCGTAGAACTGACTGGAGTTGCGCGACTGTTTGGATCGACTGGACAAGAATCTGAAGGAGGACGCCTACGTCCGCCCCCCAGATGTCGGCCTTCGCGGGGCGGCTCCAGACGGGAACCAAGATGAGCGGGAAAGCAATTCCTCCCAGGCAAATCCACTGAGCGATTTTTTTGGAGATTTTCTGATAGGGGATGAACTTGCTCATGCGGCACCGCCCAGCTTCTCGGGGGCGCCATGCGGGTATTTCTCCGCCAAATGATCCATCAGTTGCGCGAGGTCCATTTCAGGGTTAGCCGCTTTTTCTTGCTCCAGGAGCGTAATATCTGGCGGGTGAGTCGTACAGAGCCAGAGTTCGAGCGGTGTCGGTCGATAAAGGAGTACGCCGCGAATCGTCTTCGATTGTACGAAGACCTCGGCGAACGATCCACGAGATTGCGTGAGGGAGAACACGTCACGGAGTTCTCGCTCGTTCAGTTTCAAATCTTCTCGGAGAGTCTTCTCGTCTCCGGCCTGGTTCAGAATGAAACGATTCGGAGCGTTCGCCAGGATGCCGTCTCCGATCTCCGGGCTCTTGAGGTCTTTTCCGGTTTGAGAAATTCCGATTGCCGCAGATCCGAATTTTCGCATTTGTCTGAAATTGTCATCGACCCATCGAGCGGAAGAGTTCGACTGACCATCTCCCGCCGGGCGAATCAGCGTGTGCGCCTCGTCCACGATAGCGAGTGATCGTTTTGGGAAGCGTTCCTTGATTTTTCTTCGGATGACTTCCATCATCGTCAGCATTGCGACCCGTAACAGGTCGGGATAGCGCTGACAGCCTTTCAGCTCGAAGTGCAAATGCGGAGCCGTAAGCTCGACGTTTGTTTTTCCGTCGAACAAAAGCCCATACGGTCTTGGTCGGCACCATAGCGAAAGAAGTTTCGACATCCGTCGGAGTTCTCCGCTGTCGGATTTTTCAAGATGCTCCTTGAATCGTCCGAAAGTCGGTTCGCTTTCTTTTTCGTAAAAAAGCAGGATCTCAGTTTCGAGCAGCGCTCGCTCCAGCTTCGAGAGAGTTCCGTGCTCGCCCAGGATTTCGTCGAAAAGCGCGGTGAGGAACTTTACCTTTTCGGGGTCGGGAGCGGTTTGGCCTGGCTCCAGGTCGAAAGGGTTAATCGTGCTCCCGCTTTCCGGCGAGAAGTCGATGGAAGATCCTCCGAGGTAAAGGACGCTCCGTTTGAAGCTATTCCCCACGTCGATGACGAATCCAGCGGGAGCGCGTTCGCCAAGTCCCGCGTTCGATCCTAGGAGAAGTCCTGCCGCGAACACGCTCTTTCCCGATCCCGTTTCTCCTAGAACGATGGCGTTCCCCGAAGGTGAGCGCTCAAAGAGCGAAAATCCGAAAAGGCTCCGGTAAGGAGTCTCAAACAACACCATCGCCTCTCGATGCCCCGGACCGATTCCGTAAACAGGAAGGAAGTCGGAGAGATTTCCGGTGAGGAGTCGCTTCGGACGCGTGAGGAATGTCGGCGCGAATGGGAGAATGCCGAAGAAGACGGGATAAACCCCGACCGTCTCCTCGAACCACTGACAACCACCGCCCAGGCGTTCCCCGGCTTCCATGAGACGGTTGAATGCGATCTTACTCTCGGCATCTTCTCCTCCGAAGGCGAGAATCTGAAGAGACGAGGAGAAGATTTTCTCGCCGCTTGTGATCATGGCCGAGAGTGTATCTTCAATGTCCCCGAGCTGACTTTCGGCGTGAAGATCACGGACCTGATTTCCTGAGGCGAGTCCGGTTGCAAGCCGTTGTCTTCGACTGAGGCGTTCCCTCTCTTTCGCCTGCGAGAGCGACAAGATCGTGAGGATCAGGAAAAAATTCTCGCTTTCGTTCGCAAGCCCGCTCATCAGCGCAGGGCCGGAACTTTCCGGGTAAGATTTGAGCGAAGCGATTCGGATTCGCGTCCTGCCAAGATTCAGGCCCTCGCGGGTTTCGATGAGATCAGTAAGCGCCAAGGTGTCGGAGAGCGAAACCCCGTCGCGCGGGTTCGGTCTTCCGATCGAATTTGCGCGCTCCGGGTTCAGGAATCGGTAGATCACGGACAGGATTTCGTCCTCGCTCGGTTCTTCGATTTCGAAGCCGTGGGTTTCCAGTCCTAGACGCATCGAAAGCGCAAGCGCCGCGAGATCTCCCTCCAGGTTTCGCGTCTCTTTTCTTTCCTTTTTTGATTTCATGGCCGCGAGGTGCGCAAGCGGCCCTTGACGATGCCCGTAAGAGTGATCGAGTTCGGATGGAAGACGGAGCGTGAGGTAGATTTGTGTTCGGTAAAGAGAGCCCGTTTGCCAATGTTCGCGGATCTGTTCCTCTTTCGCATTGAGGAGTTTGAGTCGACGTTCTGCGGGCGGCATTCCGACCGCCATGCCTTCCGATTCGGAAGGTGTGGGAATGTCGTTTGGGTGCTCCCTTCGGTAATTCTCCGAGGCCTCGTCTGATTTTTCGCTAGAGCGCTCGCGGACGAAGAAAAATTGAAGCATCCCCCCTTCGGGGACTTGATTCAGGGTATCCGATAGCGCGGATCGGAGCGCTTCGAGGTCCTCCTCGGTAGAAGAGAGGCTATTTTTTGGGATGATTCGAAAGCTGATCGCGGCACTGCCGTCTTTCAGCCAAAGAAGTCTTTT
>CAYOJT010000081.1:0-5241 GCA_964404365.1 uncultured Bacteriovoracaceae bacterium | reverse complement strand
GAAGGTCCCCGAGCGCGGGTTCGATTGTTTTCTTGAATAGTTTTTTCACGATAGAGAATTCCTTTGCCCGTACCTCATGACCGGGGTCACAGGCGGACGGATGAGTCTAAGCAGGAATAATATTCCGTGCTGAGGCGGGTAAATTCGATTTAGGGTGAGGATGACTCCGGCGAGCAAGGCGATCCCGCCCAGGGCGAGGAGTGCCGAGAACGGCACTCCTCGGAGAACTGAGCTAAGGATCGCGTAAAGCAGGCCTAAGAGCGCGATTTCCAAGGGCGCAAACCCCAGGATCTTCGCTCCTTCGTCGATGTTTCGTGCGATCGGTTTATTCATCGGCTACTCGACTTAGGAGGCGACCCGCGTTTGCAGGAACGAGAGGAGACTTGGGGCTGAGAACGTGATCACCGTTCCGAGGCAGCTCCAGAGCAAAGTTTTCTTTGAACTCTCGTCTCCCATTGCGAGCTTGATCCCGCTGAAGATGACGCCGCAGATGCACGCGATCGGTGCCACGACGTTTAGAATCGCCGACTGAAGATTTGACATCATCGTCGGCACGTCAGCGTAAGCATAGATTGGCGCGAATCCGATGATCCACACCGGCCAGTTTCTAATTTTCTGTTTCATAGATTTTCTTTCGTTTTAAGTTTTTGAATCGGATGCACTTGGTGAAAATTTTTTCGAGCCGGATCTCGCGCAGCCAGTGTTTGATTCCGTCTCCTTCAAGATCGCGCACGATACGCCTCCACCCATTCCATCTCGCTCCAGTCGCAGATCAGACAACTGATCCAGCCTGGCCGATCTTCGTAGGCCGGCCCTTGACAGATTTCGCAGTAGCGACGCGTGAGCTTTAGATGCTTGAGGGGCATTTTTCGGGAGGGGCGATGAGGCTGCTTTTCCTTTCTTTCCTCGCTCATTTTTTCAAAACCCTCGCGGAAGGTAGGAGAAATGGCGGAGATAGATCTCCTCGCGTAACTCCGTCGGGTCGATATATCCTCCTTGTTTCAACGGCCTCTCTTGATTTATGGAGTTGTAAATCTCCTTGATCTCTTTGAGGGCGAGACGCGTGGCATGTTTTCCGTTCACACGGAGTTGGTCGAGCGTCGAAGAAACTCGGCGGATCGTGTTCAGTTCTTTTTGTTTTTCTGTTTTACTTTTCAATTTTGTATCCTTGGACCGAGGCGGTTAATTCCGCTCTCGTCGCGGGTAAGAAATGCAAAAACGAGTTGGATTCGTGCCAACGGATCGGACTATCGGAAATGAAAGAGGTTTTCTGAAAATCTCTTTTTATTCTTTTGCTGACAGAAATTCGCGCGTGCGCGAAAAAATTTTCCGCAGCTTGACCGTTTCAGCAGAAGTTTTCGGAATTGAAGGCGAAATTATTTTGCGCGGGTTTCGCGCATATTGTCCTGTTTTCGCGCGCGCGAGGTTCGCGTTTTGTGCGCGAAATCCGCGCGAGAAAAAAACCTGAGAGATCTACGACTTAGGAAAAACGTAGCGCGATTTTCGCGCAGGGCGTGCATCGAGGGTGTGCGTTCGTGTTTTGTTGCCTGTCGTGAAAGCTGAAACATTACGCTATTCATGCTCATTTTCGGCTTGGCACACCATTTTTGCAATTTTGGCCTGAATCGTCGAGCGACTCCGTTCGATGCTAAGAAAGGAATTTTATGGAAAAGTGTTTTTGAAAAGATGAATGGGTATTGTAATGAATAAGGCTCTTGGTAATCGCGTTTTCTGCTATGCGCGTGTGTCAACGTCCGGGCAGGAAAAAGGTCTTGAGAGCCAGCTCCGCGCTTTGAGCGAGTATTGCAAGCGTTTCGGGATTTCCGATTATACGGTTTTTCAGGACGAAAATCAGTCGGGCGCTAAGAGTTCCCGGCCAGGCCTCGATGCGATGATGAACGCGGTAAGAAATGGCGAAGCGAAGTCGGTGATCGTGTATTCGTTCAGTCGTTACGCGAGAAGTGTTTCGCATTTACTGAAAGCTCTTGAAGAGTTCGACCAGCTAGGAGTATCGTTTATCTCGTTGACGGAGTCGATCGACACTTCGACTCCTCTCGGCCGCAGCGTCTTTGTCATTCTCGGGGCCGTCGCGCAGCTTGAACGAGATTTAATTCGAGAACGTGTTCGCAACGGGCTCGCAAACGCCAAAGCAAAAGGCGTTCGGCTCGGTCGAGAGAAAAAAAGAGACAGCCACTTGATTCGCTCTCTCCGACTCTCGGGATTGACGTATAGGGAGGTCGGACGCATCGCTCGTTGTTCGTCCGGTTGCGTGGCCTCGGAGATCCGGCAAATGAAGAAGGATGGTCTGCTCGACGAGAAGGGGAAGCCAGTGATTCAGGCGAGTCCGAAACGCGATTCGCCACCGTCGTCGGCGGCGCCTTTTCCAGTGGAGCAGCTGGTTTCCTCAACTGACGAGTCGCAAGGCGATCTCGAAGTCATTAGATTTTGAGATCTGGAATTTAAAGCAGAACTTTTAATTCTTGAATTGAGAGCGCGGCTATTTCTCCGAGAGAACTAGCCGCGCTTTCGAGATTCGTTTTGCGCTTGTCGCGGTTCTTTGAAAATTAGGGTCAAACAAGCGCGCTCTCGACCTGCTTTCGTAACCGTTCGATATTCGAAAAATGAAGGGCCTTGAACCCGAATTCTTCTGCGCTCGCGACGTTGGTTTCTGAATCGTCGATAAACAAAATCGAATCGGGTTCGGTGCCTAGCTCGCGGACGGCAAAATGATAAATCTCCTTCGACGGCTTCGAGGAACCGATCGAACTTGAATTGAAAACGTGCCTAAACGCTTTATGAATTCCCGCATTCGATAAGTCGGCCGGCAAGCGATCGGTGGCATTCGTGAGTAAAGCGAGGGGCAAGGACTGGGCGATCGATTGGAGATAGTGAAGCACCTCAAAATCAATCCGCCCGCAATAATCCGACCACTCTGCGAAAGCGAGAGCCGCCGCTGGGTCTGGAAAATTCGAATTTAATCTTTGAAGAATTCGATTCCGCCAGGTGGCGTCAGTGATCTTCCCAGTAATGACTTGGGCTAGATCGTTTGGTTCGAACGCAGCCCATTCAAGCGTTCCTTCCGCAAGTCCGTAGCGAGCTTCGATCTCACGATCACGGCTTCGCGGGAAGTGGCGGATGACGCCGTCAAGATCCGTTATGATCGCCTTTGGCTGAAAACTCACGGACGATCCTTCATTTCAGTCCTCATAAACGTCCTTACGGTGTTTGATGAAGACGATTGTTACGAGGGCCGCCTTTTGGTCCACGCGATAGACGATCCGGTAGTCACCGACTCGAATCCGGCGATGTCCTACGAAACTATAACGTAGCGGCTTGCCCAGTCCGACCGGTTCGGCCGTCAGCCTGGTTTCGATCGCCTTTTTGATTAATTCCCGCATCGTTTTAGGGAGGGCGGGAATATCCTCGGATACGACGTTTTCGAGATACGCGATCCGATAAGGCCTATTTCCAGGCTTTGTCATGAGAAACGGTCTTTTTGGATTTCGCTTCCCGCTTCATGGCCATTTCGGACAAAAGTAAGTCCTCATGCTTTTCAAGAGCGTCTTCCATAAGTTCTTTAGCGACCACCGAAAGAGATTTACCCTCTTGTTTGGCGATTTTTTCAATGATTTCGTAAGTTTCGTCGCTCAAGACGACATTCAATCGGGGGTTCTTCGTGGGCATAGCGATACCTCAAGTTTGAGTGTATCACTTATGATGAACCTAGGTCAAGACGGAATGCTCCGGTGACCAATGGTTCGGACAATTTCTTGCGCGCGAACCCTGTTCTTTAATTTCCGGGCACGGCACTCGGTCGGGTATCGCCGATAGATGGCCCTGCTCGGAAAAGGTACATTTTCACTCCAGGGTTCTATCTCGGTTATGTAAAATAGTAAAGTGAAATAGTCTGGAATTAGGGTTTCCTCGATGTTCGGGCAAAGTGCGCTTTAAAACGCGGAATTTTCGAGAGTGTTCAAAAAACAGGTGTCTGTGGGTATCGGAAAAGAAAAGGGGGCATCCTCCATACGGAGAACGCCCCGAGATTTTTATTCGTGCTGGCGATCAAATCGCAGCTTCGAAATTAGGGACAAGCAACCACCGCGTCCATAAAGGTACATCTCTTAAGCTCGGGATTAGCGATGACGTAACCTTTTGTGCAAACAAAACGTCCCGTACCTTCTTCGATTTGTGTCGTGACGAGGTTGTTCAGGATTGCTGCAAACTTAATCGCAAATGGATCTGTAGCTTTTGGATCTGGGTACATAACTTGTCCCAAAGACTCCTCACAGGTAAGTTCATCGGCAATTGTTTTTAGTGTCATTACAATCACGCTAGGATTACTTGACGTGCGATAACGTGCATCAATCTTCATAGTTACGTCCTTGAGATTGGAATAATTTATTACCTTCAAGTCAGCTAAAGCGTTAGTGCCCAATAATAGAAGGGTGGTCAAAATCAAATTTTTCATCTTTTCTCCAAGTTCAAATCCAATGATTCTGAGCAAACTCATGCCCGCGAATCGTTTTCGTTATTTCCTGTCCACTTTCTCAGCCGGAGGCTCCCGGTCGAAAGAGCTGCGCAGGAACCCAATCTAAACGGATCGCATAATGCAATGCGTTATTGAAAAA
Organism: uncultured Bacteriovoracaceae bacterium; assembly: GCA_964404365.1. GTDB lineage: Bacteria > Bdellovibrionota > UBA1018 > UBA1018 > UBA1018 > JACMQW01. The sequence goes on along the minus strand of CAYOJT010000081.1, from coordinate 613 downwards.
GTAAAGTATTAAGCCTGATTTTTTACGGAACAGCATTTAAATCGAGCTGAGCTGTCCTCGGTCTCCGCTAGAAGGCCAGTGCGCGAAACCCGCGCAAATTGCGCGAAGTTCGCGCACGAGTAGATTTTCTAAAAACCTTCATAATTTCCGCTGGATAATAGGAATACCGTCGTGAGTGCGCGCGAAGTTCGCGCATTTTCTGTAAGATTTCAGAGGGTTGACGCTCGTTTGACGTAACGCATTATTTCTAGTATTTCACTGTCTCTTCCAGGGCTTAACCCCGATTGGGTTTCGAGCCGACCAGGATGGCCCCCGTGTTGCTCTATGGCGCGGGCAGGAAAGATCAAGGGGGCAGTCGATGGCATTCATTTCAGAAATTCGAGAAGTCGGAGTCGCGCTCCGTCTCGGCGGAGCGTTCGCGAAATTTTTCGACGGCGTTCGGATCGAGGGAATCCCCTCGGAGCCGGTCGTCCGAGTCGCATCCTGTTCCCGCTCGCAGCGGGGGCAAGGATCGCGCTTTGTCCGTTACTCTTATTCGGTCAAGGTTCGGTCGTCGAATGGGATCGAGGCGAGCGGCTATGGCGAGGGGGACTTTAAACTGATCGCGATTCAG
>CAYOJT010000080.1:0-10532 GCA_964404365.1 uncultured Bacteriovoracaceae bacterium | reverse complement strand
CAGATATAAATTCTACTCTCCAAAAAATATTCACGCCCCGATTAAGCGAACGGGATCCATGGATGGATCCATTCGAGTGAGCGTCTAGGGGCGTGAATATTTTTTGGAGAGTAGAATTTAGATCGAAATAAAATGGCGGACCCGACAGGGTTCGAACCTATGACCTCCACATCCGTAGTGTGGCGCTCTAATCCAGCTGAGCTACGGGTCCGCATTTGGTGAAGAGCCCATTGAATTACAACTTCCAGGCACTGGATTCAAGCTTCAAAACGCCCTAAGCCCCAACTTTGTTTCGGCTGGGTAGTTCATATAAATGTCTGTTATCATTGATCTTTTAATGGTAATCGTCATTCTATGAAAGAGCGAACGCCCCTCTTCCAAGCCACCCTCTACGTTGCGGCCTTAGGCTACTTCGTGGATATGTACGACCTCCTTTTGTTTTCGATCGTCCGCGTGCCGAGTCTGAAGTCGATCGGAGTCAGTGACTCTGAAATGCTCTCTGCCGGAATGAAGCTCATCAACCTCCAGATGACGGGCCTTTTTATCGGCGGATTTCTTTGGGGCTGGCTCGGGGATCGTTTTGGGAGGCTGAGAGTCCTTTGGACTTCTATTTTTCTCTACTCAATTGCAAACCTCGCAAACGCATTTGTTCACGACCTCGAAACTTACGGCGTACTGAGATTGGTCGCAGGGATCGGCCTGGCCGGTGAGCTAGGTGCCGCGGTCACGCTCGTGAGCGAAAGTTTACCGATCCGCCTTCGCGGCTATGGAGCCATGCTCATCGCTGCCGTAGGAATGGCGGGTACGGTCGCTGCAGGAACTGCGTCGGAAGTTTTTGATTGGCGAGTTTGTTACGCCATTGGTGGCGGGATGGGTTTACTCCTTTTACTTGCGCGAATCGGAGTTCGGGAGTCTCCACTCTTTTTGAAGCGAAGCGAGGACTGGGGAGATTTACGCCTTTTGTTTCTGAGCCCAAAACGGCTTTGGAAATTTCTTCGGTGTGTATCGGTAGGAGTGCCGCTTTGGTTCACTTCCGGCATTCTGATTACTTTTTCTCCGGAATTTTCGAAAGAACTTGGAGTCGTGGGGGATGTGAAGGCCGGTCGGGGAATCCTGATTTGTTACGGGGCTGCTTGTTTTGGTGATCTTCTGGCAGGTTATCTGAGTCAGAAGCTCGAAAGTCGGAAAAAGGCGATCGCGATCTTTATGCTGGGAACGCTTGGCTCGAGTGCTGCATTTCTTCTCACGAGAGGATTGAGTGCCGAGTGGGTTTATGCGCTCTTTGCGCTCATGGGAGTAGCGGGCGGATACTGGGCGCTCTTTGTTTTAATGGGTGCAGAACAGTTCGGATCGAACCTCCGCGCGACGGTTGCGACAAGCTCACCTAATTTAGTGCGCGGAGCAGTAGTACTCATGACGGGACTGTTCCAAATCCTACGCCCCGGGCTTGGGATGATTCATGCCGCAATGGTGGTTGGAGCTTCGGTCTTGATCCTCGCTTATGGTGCCCTAGTGAGTCTAAAAGAGACCTTTCACGCGGATTTGAACTACCTCGAAAAATAAATCCCTGCATCAGGTCCAAAAAGCTAATAATAACCAGTTTCTAATTGGCTCCAAGGTATTCGAGTCTAGTCGTAGAACGGAAAAAGGGATAAGCCATTAAAGAGAAAGCCCATGAATAAGAAATACCTTTTACCTATTTTTCTCGTAGTTGCGGTTGATGTTTTGGGACTAACCATCGTCTTGCCGTTACTGCCGTTTTACGCGCAACATTTCGGAGCGACTCCTCTCGAAGTGGGTTTAGTGATTTCAAGCTACGCCATCTTCCAACTCATCTCGGGTCCAATGCTCGGAGCGCTTTCTGATCACCACGGTCGCAGGCCCGTTCTGCTTTTTTCGCAAATTGGGACCTTCGTCGGTTTTATTATTTTGGCTCGCGCGAATGCACTTTGGATGGTTTTCCTATCCCGAATTATCGATGGAGCTACTGCTGGAAATCTTTCGGTCGCACAAGCTTATATGGCCGATGTTACTGAGCCTAAAGATCGCGCAAAAGCTTTCGCGCTCATTGGGATCGCGTTTGGTCTGGGTTTTTTCGTGGGTCCTTGGATCTCGGGCGAACTTTCCGTTCATGGCATCGAGTACCCGATCTGGGCTGCGGCCGCCTTATCGTTAACGAGTGTGTGTCTGACGTTTTTCATGCTGAAGGAGCCCGAAAAGCATGTCGATACTACGAAAGAGCGCAGGCTTGGGTTTTTAGATTGGAAGGTTTACCGCTCGCATTTCAGTAACCCCGATCTCGCGAAATACCTTTTCCAATTTGCATGTTTTACTTTTGCGTTCTCGATCTTCTTTTCCGGTTTCCCGCTTTTTGCTGAACGTCGTTTCATGATTGATGGGCATTACTTCGGCACTCGCGAAGTGGGCCGGGTCTATGCTTACTCGGGTTTCTTAGGAATCATCATCCAAGGCGGATTCGTGGGACGAGCCGTAAGGAAATTTGGTGAAGTGAATGTCGCGATTTTCGGTTTTATTTCGGCAGCGGCTGGATATTTTATTTTGGGGTTCGCTTATAGCATTCCGCTCCTTGTACTTTCCTCTACCGTAGCGGCCTTTGGTAGCAGCACGATTCGTCCAAGTCTCACTGCGCTCATCTCTCATAACGCTCCTCGCGGTGAGCAGGGCGTTTTGATGGGGCTTACCCAATCGATCAACTCCATCTCTCAAATCATCTGCCCGGTTATAGCGGGCTTTATGATTGGTCATGAGTTTCTCACGCCGTGGGCGTTACTTTCGGGCGCCATTTCGTTGGCTGGCTTGGCGCTTCTAATGTCGATGAAAAGTAACTCGGCAAGTTTGGTGACTTGATCTCGCACCCCCGTTTTCCGCTAGAATAAATGGGCTAAGGCTTTGGCCTAAGCTTTGTCGTTATTTTTAAATTTCGAAAGGAAATGGATTTCATGTCGAATTGGTCTGCGTGGGTACACGTAAAATGGAAACCGGGCACTCCTGAAGATGCCTGGCAAAACTGGAGCAAAAATTCCTGGGTTAAAGGTGTTTGGTCGACGACCGGTGCATGGGACGCCATGGTTTGGGTCGATGCCAAAAACTGGGACGATCTCGAGAAGTTCGTTTGGAAAGATGTGAAGACGAACCCTTGGGTTGAACGTACCGAAACCACTTGGGCTAAACAGTGGTGGTGGGATAAAGCGAAAAGCGCTTAATTTTTTCACCTGAAAAGTTTAAAGGCCGATCCGATTCAGTTCGGATCGGCCTTTTCCTTTTAAATTCAGGATTCAATTATTTCGGAGTCGATGACCAGCGCGGAGAAGTGCAGTTCCCCATTCCGTAAGTAAGGCGTTTCACGAACGTTCCATCGATATTCATCGCGTAGATGTTTTTCTGGCCCGCACGGTTTGAACTGAAGACGATGAAGTTTCCATCGGGGCTAAACGAAGGGTCTTCGTTGTTACCTTGAGACTTCGTGAGCCGTTCAATGTTTGTTCCGTCAGTGTTCATGATGAAAATATCGAAGCGGCCGTCGATCCAACCCGCAAAACCGATTTTATTTCCAGCCGGACTCCATGCAGGGGTGGCGTTGTAGGAACCTGCGAACGTCAGACGCTGAACGTTTGAGCCATCGGAGTTCATCCGATAAATCATGGAGGCTCCGTGGCGGTTTGAAACGAATGAAATATATTTTCCATCATTCGACCAGTTCGGGTCGACGTCGATTCCAGGATGATTCGTGAGTCGGGTCACGCTCTTCGTTTCCGGATCGAACGAGAATATTTCTGGGTTCCCTAGAAAACTCATTGTGAGCGCGATTCGTTTACCATCCATGGGATTATAGTGCGCTCCCGAGTTAATCCCATGGCGGTCGGAGAGGAGGCGAACGGTATTATTCTTTATGTTAAATTCGTAGAGGTTGGTGTTTTTAACGTTCCTTTTATTTTTCGCGATCAACGAATACGCAATTCGAGTCGCATCCGGACTCCATGCGGGAGAGAGCGTGATCGAGCGGTGCTTCGTAAGCTGTTTTGTGTCGGAGCCATCGAAATCCATGATGTAGACTTCTTTTTTTCCGGTTCGATCGCAGATCATTGCGATTTTCGTTCGGAAAATTCCAGGCGTCCCCGTGATGGCTTTCACGATGTCGTCGGCCATCGTGTGAGCGAGGGTTTTGATATCACCCATCGAAGACAGGTAGCGCTTATTCATGACTGAAGTGTTCGCAGCGACTTGATAAACGTAGGTGTCGACTGTGAGTCCCTTTTCGGCTGGGGCCACGGTTGCTTTCACTAAGAATTCGGTCCCGATCCCGCTCCATGCGTCCATCTTGAAGGTGTTCGGAGCCGCTTGAGGAGAGTTGTCGGTGAAAGTTTTAGGATCCTGAATTTGGAAGAGATCCATAAAAAGGAGATCGGCTTTGATGGTCTCAAGCGTCTTAGTCGCGGCAGCAGAAAGATTTCCGCTCACACCCCAGTTCGGTAGCGCTACAACGGTCCTTCGAGTCTTGGCAGATCCGACAGCGAGATAGGGAGCAGTGTCATCGGAAAATGCGGAAGGGATGAGGAGGAGTGAAGCGACGAGGGTTATTGAGATCAGAAGGTTTCGCATGACCTCTAGTCTAGCGATTTTTAGGCGCTTTTGCAGCCTATAAAGGGAATCCGACGACGATGCCCTGGGCACCGATCACCGTGTATATATTGGCGGGTGGCTTCGGTAGCGGCTGCGCTTCGCGAATCGCCGTTTTAACCGCAGCATCAAACTGTGGATTCCCGCTCGATTTAATGAATTCAAAAGACGTCACAACTCCAATGGCGCTGATATTGAGTCTGACCTGTGCGGAGAGTTCTTTTTTAGCAAGCCAAGGGGGGAGAGCCCAAGAATCCGAAAGTTTATCTCGGACCTTCTCAAAATAGCTCGCTTCCGCCGCTTCTCGTGCCTCACCCGAAAGTGAAGAGCCGGGCGAAACTTTATTTCCTTTAATGACGACACCCTCGTCCGAAGACTCGCTCTTATCTTCTTCACGAATTCGATCGAGAGCTTTGATTCGATTGAGGGCGGCCTTTAGTTTCTTTTCTTTTTCAGCGCTTTCTTTTTTTCGCTCGTCACGTTCTTTTGCTTTTTCTTTGGGTTTAAAAACGAGCTCATCTTTCGCGGCGACTTCGTTTTTCGCGTCGTTGGTTTTTGGATCTGCTTTCGCCTCCACCGGCTTCGCGGTGAGCTTTGAAAGTGATGGCAGATCCTTTTTCACAACGTCTGGGAGGCCGACCATATCGACTCTGAGAGTGGGTACAATGCGAATCGGTTCACCTGGGAAAAATACGGATTTTATCAAAATGAAGGCGAGCGCAGCCGTATGGAATCCCAGGGACCAAACCATTCCCCGAGTCAGTGAGTCTTTGTCTTGTGCGAGCGCTTTTGGCACGGACACTCCTCAGTCGAATTCTTAGAGTTTAAAGCCAGGGGCTGCTTGTTCGGTGACTAAGCCCACTTTTGAAATCTTCGCTTGGCGAACTTCCGCCATTACTGCCGCGATGAATCCGTAAGGTACGGTTTGATCCGCCTGAATGAAAATCTGAATGTCGGGTTTGTTTTGTGCAACCGCCAAGAGTTTGGAGCGAAGATTTCCTTCGCTGATCGGTGTCCCGTTCAAGGTGATCTGTTTTGATTTATTCACGACGAGGAGAAGCTGCTCGGGTGTTTCACTTAAGGTCTGCGCGTTTGCTTTTGGCAGATCGACTTGAACGCCTTGTTGCATCAGGGGTGCTGAAATCATGAAAACGATCAGAAGAACAAGCATCACGTCAACAAGTGGTGTGACGTTGATTTCCGATAGAGCGGTCTGAGTTTTATTTGGGTTAAATCCCATTAGAACTCACTCCGTTGTTGAGGGTGTTGCATCGACACCTTCGCCTGAATTTGGCTTCGACGAACGATGTTTAAGAAGTCCTGATTGAAGCCATCAATATCGAGAGCGACGCGCTTAATTTTATTTAAAAAGTGGTTGTAAAAGACAGCGGCAGGAATAGCGGCGGCGATCCCCGCAGCAGTCGCGATCAAAGCTTCTGAAATACCCGGTGCTACGACTGCGAGGTTTGCGGCCCCGCTTGCGCCGATACTTTGGAAGGAGGTCATAATCCCCCAAACGGTACCGAAGAGACCGATAAACGGCGCAGAGCTTGCGGTCGTTGCGAGCCAGGTAATGTTTTTTTCTAGATTTGCGATTTCGTCGTTCGAGGTCCGCGAAAGGGAACGTGAAATATTCTCTACTTCGAGCTCTGCGATTCCGTCGCCCGTTCCTGTGAGTTTTCGAAGCTCCTTCATCCCGGAGCGAAACACTGCTGCGATCGGGGAGTTCGAGTATTGATCAATTTTTTGAAAGATTTCGTCCATGCTCTTCGATTGCCAAAAGAAGTTTAAGAACTTTTGGTTGTCCGATTGGACGGCCTTTAGTTTTTTTGACTTCGCTAAAATAATCGCCCAGCAGAAGACGGAAATTGAAACGAGGAGAGCGATCACCGCCTGTCCCATTGGACCGGCGTGAAGGAGGAGATCAAGAACTTCTGTCTTAGCGAGTTGAGGTGCGTTCATAGACTTTTATTTTAGACCGACTCGAAACGCCTCCCAAAGGGTTTTCTTCTGACGCCAGAGTCGATTGGAGATATCGAGAGCGAGTAAAAATTGGACTAAAACGCTCGACAGCGGTCCGCCGGATCCACCGGAGAGGTAACGGATCCAAGGTGAGTCTACGTCGTAGCGGATTTGATACCGGAGGAGAGCGAGGCCCTGGCTCTCATTTCCCAAAATCGGGAGGCTGAACACACAATGGCAAACCGCCAAGAATCCAAAGATGAGCCCTGCGCCAGAACTGAAGCTATTGTCGTCGGAGCGACGGAGCGCGAGCCAAAATCCAAGCAGTGTCAGAGTCATCATGTGCGAGAGTCCGAGGTAAAAGGGAACGGCTTTAGCTAGACAATAAAGGAGTCCGCAGAGCGCGAAAGCACGAATGGGATGCACCGTGCCCCTCATGAAGTCCAAGTATTTTTGTCGAAACACAAATTCGTCGACATAGATGAGCGAAAAGAGTGCAAGCGCCTTAAGAACAAGGCCCACGACCGCGATCGCCGGAGTTTCGGTTTGTACGAAGAAACCTAGGTATTTATAGACTCCAAAAACTAAGAAGAGAAAAGCCCAGAGACAGGCCAGGACAGCGCCTTTGATGAAGTTTGGATAAAATTGGTTTTCGAAAAGATAGGGCGTGATGACCTCATTCAGGCTCACTTCGCTGATGGGATTAAGTCGCAGCATGAGGATCAAGAAGAAGAGAGAGCCCAGGCCGACTAGCGTCAGTCGATTGCTGGCCAGAATCTCAGAAAGCTCACCCAAGGACGTGCCCGATCTCGCCATGAAGTAGGTGAAAATCGAGAGCGCGAAGAGCTGAAAAGCGTAATTCCAGGCGATATAGAGCCCAGCGAGTACTAATCCTCGGATCATTCTCACTATAATGCCCGTTAAGCGGCGCCAGGCCTACCGTCAAATTTCTGACAGATTGGATTCGTCATCGGACATGGTATCGTAATGGCGGGGAGAATCACGGATGATTCACTTAAAGTCGCTATCCAAGGAGTACGGTGGAAAGCGCGTACTGGAACAGGTTTCACTCGACTTGAGAAAAGGGGATTTTCTCTATGTCTTGGGAGGCACTGGAGCCGGAAAATCTACGCTTTTGAAAATGCTAGCAGCTGAAGAGACTCCAAGCGCAGGAGTGTTGAAACTCTTCGGTTACGATCCCGCTCGTTCTTCGCCTGAAACCGTTCAGGCGATTCGTCGATCGATCGGTTACATCCCACAAAAAGTGAAATTGATCTCTGATTTTTCCGTTTTTGAAAACGTGGCCCTGGGCGTGACAGCGTCTGGTGGTTCGAATGTTTTGAACGCAGCCGTGAAGGCAAGAATCCAAGAAATTTTAGATCGCCTCCAACTTGGCGCTCTCCGCGATCGAGCTGCAGGAGCGCTTTCCGGGGGAGAGGCTCAGCGCGTAGCCGTTGCACGTGCGCTCGCACGTAAACCGGAGTTGATCATCGCAGACGAGCCGACCGGAGCGCAGGATTACGACAATACTTGGTCGCTCATGGATCTTTTTCAACGTGCGAATCTCTCTGGCGTTACTGTCGTGCTCGCAACTCACGATCGTGACATCGTGAGAAGGCTTAGAAAAAAATGCGCAGTCCTTCATCAGGGACGAATCATGATTGAGGATGCAGCGATATGTTCCTTATAAAGTTGGCGATCCGACCTTGGAAGCTCGCCCCGATTTCTCAACTTTTAGCTTCCGCCTCATCGGTTGTTCTCCTTTTTTTGATCGGCTTTTTAGTTTGGTTTTCGAGTTCGATTTCCGGAATGATGGCGCACCTCTCCGGTGACCAGATTGTGACTGTTTACCTCGAAAACGGCGAGGGTGGCCCAAAGCCAGGCATTGTGAAGGATTCGATTCGAATGAGTTTGGGTTCGTCCGCCGTTCATATTGACTACGTGGGTGCGGATGAGTTTTTAGGATCTCTTTCCAAAAACTACCCGGAGCTTTCAAAAGAAATCGCAAGTCTGGGTGAAGAACAAAAAGCGCTCACGCCCCAGTATCTTTCTCTGAAGGGAAAGATCTCAAACGAGCAGCTGAATCGGATCAAGAAGATCAATGGCGTTGAGTCGATCGACACTTCGGGTGATCGCTTCCGCCCGATTGTTGAGAACCTTCAGGCCGTGCGGTTCGTAACGAATGCCTTTTTGTTTGCAGCATTTTGTGCGCTCATTTCACTTTTCATTTTGCTCGCGAGAATGAATCGCTCGATTCATGATGAAATTTCAAACTTGTTACGCCAAATGGGTTGCTCCGAAGCGAAGATCCGCATGCCACAAATCGTGAGTGGTGTACTCTTTGGCCTATCAACGGCAGGTGTGGCGGGATTTTTTGCGATGGTGGTTCAGGATCATTTCTTAAATCGTTTCCTCTCGTTTTCACCCTATTTCAGTACGATGAGTCCTCCGAATATCGTCCATCACGCGATTATTCCTCTCGCAGGTGTGGGTATCGGCGCCGCTTGTGGTTGGTTTGGCGCTCGTGTTCGGAGTGAAGAAAGTGCGTAATTTTTTTTTCCTCTTAGCCCTTATCCCGATCACCGCCTTCGCGGCCATTCCTCCCGCGGTTCGTAAAGCTACGCTTACGGAACGCCTGGAGAATGTACGTGCGCAGGTTCTCGATGTGGAAAAGAGCTTGATCACCGCTCTAAAGACCAAGCGCGAGGCACAGCTCAACATTCAAAGGATTCAGCAGCTCATCTCGCTTCAGAGACAGGAAAAAGAAATCATTCACTTGCGCGTGAACGAGCTAGAGACGACGGTGCGCGAATTGGAATCTCGCCGAGCGACCCTCCATGAGCGAATTCAGATCGAGCAGCTCGCTGTTCGAAAGTCGCTTAAGGACCTAAAAAAGATTCAAGATCCGATCCCGAGCGCTCCAGGAGCGATCGACCAAGAAGCCATCGAGCAGCCGAAGTCGAAGATGGTTCGAAATATGATCCAGATGGGGCTTCGTGAGATCGAAGCGCTTCGCGTGGACCTAGAAGATGCGAATCGCCTAGAATCGAGAATCAGTGAAGAGCGTGCTCAGCTCGACAACACGTTGAACGAGCTTGCGGAGAGCGAAAGCGTTCTTGAACTGAATAAGCAAATCCAATTCGATTTGATCAAGAGGAACCATTATGACCGAGTCGTTCAACTTGAGAATTATCGAAAGTTGAAAAATACAGAGTCCCAGGTCACGGGTCTCATTAAGAACTTCAATGCGAGAATGGAGCTTCAAGAAGCGTCCCGTGCGGAGCGGGCTGCAAATCGCGCGATGCTTGCGATGGCGTATTCCGAATTTTCGAAAGCAAAAGGCTCCCTTCCTTATCCGATTCAAGGAAAAATCGTGGGACGTTTCGGAAAAGCCTTCGATCCGGAATCGAAGCTGCAAATATTCAAAAAAGGCATCGAGATCGCAGCCGCTAGCGACGCAGCCGTGAAAGCCGTCTATCCGGGGAAAATCGCATATTCAGGTGAACTCCAAAACTACGGCCGTGTCGTTATTGTCGACCATGGCGATCACTTCTACACGTTGTGCGCGCGCCTAGGCAGCCTAAAGAAAAACGCAGGCGACGAGGTCAGAGTCGGTGACTCGATCGGTACTTCGGACGGCCACCCCGTCTATTTTGAAATCCGCGCTAAAAACATCCCCGTCGATCCACTCGCGTGGGTCGCAAAAACCAACTGAGGTCCATTAAAGTCCCATGAAAAATCTGAAACTCCCGCTTCTTTCTGTCTCGCTTTTGATTTTGTCATCCGCAGCGTACTCCTTGAGTTGGGGGGCGGAGTCGGAAAAGCCTAAGGCCGCGTCTCCTTCACTAGCGGCTAATGCCAAATATCAGAACATCGAGCTCTTTCAGAAAGTGCTCTTCTTCGTGAAGGAAAATTACGTCGACGCCGCTGAC
>CAYOJT010000079.1:0-10551 GCA_964404365.1 uncultured Bacteriovoracaceae bacterium | reverse complement strand
TGGGATTTTGCTCGGCAGCGTTCAGGGATATCTTACGTCTTATCAGAGGATCCCTGCGTTCATTGTCACACTCGGTGGAATGTTGATTTTCCGAGGCGCCGCGATGTGGATGACGAAGAACATGACGATTTCGCTTCCAGACGATTGGTTACTTTCGTTCGGAAATAGTTACCTCTCGTTTACTCAAGGTTGGATCGTGGGTGGTATCGCGGTTTTTGCGATTGCCTTTCTGTCTTTTGGAGCGGGGAGTGAACGAAAACTTTTTCGGGATATCGCAATGATCTTAGGTGTGGGTGGCTTCTTGTGGGTATTCCAAAGCTACGAAGGAATTCCACTGCCTGTTTTCGTGATGGTGGCGTTCATGTCGATCCTCACGATTGTGGCTGACGGTACGGTTCTTGGGCGTCAGTGGTACGCGATGGGTGGTAACCCTGAGGCTGCGTATCTTTCGGGAGTACCTTCGAAACGAAATATGCTTCTGAGCTTCTCGCTCATCGGCTTTTTAGCCTCCATCTCGGCGCTTGTTTTGACCGCGCGTGTGGGGAGTGCGTCGCCCGATGGTGGGCAGCTCTTGGAATTGGATGCGATCGCAGCATGCGTGATCGGTGGCACGAGTCTTCGCGGGGGTAAGGGAACCGTGTTCGGCGCACTTTTGGGAGCGCTTGTGATGGAGAGCCTGAATAACGGGATGTCGCTTGCGAACATCGAACCCTTTTGGCAGTTCATCATCAAGGGCTCGGTGCTCGTCGCAGCTGTGTGGGTCGATATGCTGTCTCAGTCTGGTGAGAATCAGGGTCGCTCTTGATGAAAAAGGGTGAGGGGCAAATCCTTTCCTTAAAACTCATTCATGAATTAAAAAAACCGCTCGTATCTGCTGCGAGTGGCTTAGTCCTTGTCGATGGACGATTTCACGTGGTTGCGGACGATGAATTGAGTCTTTTTTCCTTTTCGAAATCGGGTCCTCGGAAGTTCGAGAAACAGAAACTTTTTCCGGGAACGCTCCCACGCGAAAAATTAAAGCGGAAGGCTTTGAAACCTGATCTTGAATCCTTGATTTACGTTTCGAGTCTGAAAGAAATCATCTGCGTGCCTTCTGGATCAAAAGAAAATCGAGTTTGGGGAGCCGGTGTTTCAAATCAGGGCGCAGTTCGAAAGCTAGATTTTAGCCAGCTCTACCGAAAGCTGCGAATGAAATTCAGAGAACTTAATATCGAAGGTGCAGTCCTTGTCGGCGAACGGGTGAGGCTCTTTCAACGTGGAAATGGAAAATGTGCCGAAAACGCAACCATCGATGTCGAGTGGAAGAGCGGAAAAATGTTTTCAGAGGAATTTTCACTCCGAAAAATTCGTGAATACGACCTGGGTCACGTCAAGGGGGTTCCGTATACCTTCACCGATGCAGGGGTTTCGGGTCGTTCGATCTGGTTTCTCGCAGTCGCCGAAGACACGGAAAATCCTGTCTTAGATGGTGAAATTTTAGGAAGCTTTCTGGGTCGAATGAACTTCGACGGAAAAATACTGTCGACACATCCCTTGAATGTGAAATCGAAACCCGAAGGTCTCTGTATTTCGGGTTCGTATTTTTACTTGGTGACCGATGATGATGATCGAAGCGTCCCAGCGAGGTTGTTTCGCGGGACGCTTCCTCGGTAGTTTACTTTTTACTTTCCAGCACCAAAGGTGACACCGGCTAGAATTTGGATATCTCGGTACTTTAAATCCATGGTTGAAAAGGATGAATTATTCACATTTTTCAACCCGTAGTTATAGCGGCCGTCGACGAGGAATGAGGCGGAGTTACCCATTGGAAGTTTGAATTGTACGCTCCCAATCGCGCCGTAATCACTTTTAGTGACCCCAGAGCTTGAGAATTTACTTCCCATACCCTGCGCGTAGTAACCACCCGCTCCGAGCGAGAACATCGAGCCCATCCAGAAACGCAATACTGCAGGGATCTGAATATAGTTCAGCGAATTATTCGTTACCGTCGTGGTGGGTACGGCCAGAATTGTGGCATTCACCGTCGTATCGGATTTGCGTGTAATATAAAGGACGCCGAATTCGCCGCTCATCTTAGGGCTGAAAGAAGAATCGATCAGTAAGCCGCCTCCGACGCCGAGTTTTGATTTTGCAGAGATCGAGATATTTGAGAGCGTTTGTCCGCTCACCGTCGCGGTCGTCGGTACGTTGGAAGCGTCCGTTTTCGATAATGTTCCTGCACCGACGATAGAATATCTCAAGCCCGAGGCGAACGAGTTGGTCGCCGATAGAACAAAAATAAGAGCTGTGAGACCCTGTAGAATACGTGATTGCATTTGTGACTCCTGTTTTAAATAAAAACGTTCACTCCTCTCACTCACTTACTCCAATTCTAATTATGGCGGTGTTTTCCCTCGGCTGGATAGGGTTTATTTTTTGACAGAAAAACCCCTGAAATTTAGAGATCACTAGATTTGTGACCAATAATTTGGCGCGAAGTGATCGATGAAAATACGTCGGTTTGAAGCAATTTTCGGTGTGACTTGAGAGGCTGTTTTTGTCGCCGTGGATGGGCGACTTAAAATTCGACATCGCCCCTGGTACACTCGGTCCATGACGAAAGAAATCCTCGTTTCGCTCTCTCTCATTTTCACGTCTGCATGTGGCTCGCTGAAAAGAGTCGATAATCAACCCCAGCCACCTCCAAAAAAATCAGGTCTCACCTGGGGTGGTCCGATCATGAGCGGAGGTGGTTTGAAAAAGGGATACTGGTGCGACGTCAAAGGGGGAATCTTAACCTTTGGAAATACGGGACCTACTGAAGAGAAGGCGACCGAGATTTCGATGAAACAGTGTCAGGGCGTGATCAAAGACGGTTCATGCAAACTCGTTTCTTGTAAGCCTAACTAAGCGAACGGGACCCATGGATGGGTCCATTCGAGTGAGCGTCTAGCGGAAGTATAATTTTTCAGGGGTGTATGGGGTGGTAGTCCCGGAGGGACTTACTCCGGTCCATCCTGGACCTCCGCCCTTTCAGGGCGCGTGCTACGCACGCGTGACAAAATAGCATCCTGCTATTTTGTGTGAACCCCCACGAGTGCTGCGCACTCGCAGGGCCCTCGCCCCAAACGGACCGACCACCTCATCCCAAAATAAAAAAATATATTCGCGCGATTAAGCGAACGGGACCCATGGATGGGTCCATTTGAGTGAGCGTCTAGCGAGAATATATTTTTTTATTTTGGGATGAGGTGGTGGGCCCGGAGGGACTCGAACCCCCGACCAATCCGTTATGAGCGGACTGCTCTAACCAGCTGAGCTAAGGGCCCACACCCGAAAGTATAAAAGGGCCAGCTCTCTAAGAGCTAGCCCCTTCTTTAAAAAAGAGTCCCATTCGCGATCGTTTTTACGCTTCGAGCAAGCTTCGGAGCATCCAAGCCGTCTTCTCGTGGGTCTGCATCCGTTGGGTCAGGAGGTCAGCACTGGGTTCATCATGAACCTCGTCGACAATCGGAAATACGGATCGGGCAGTGCGAATGACCGCCTCGTGTCCCTCGAGGAGGAGTTTCACCATTTGCTGCGCATTAGGAACTCCGTCGGTTTCCTTGATGGACGAGAGGCGAATGAAATCGGAGTAGGTGCCCGGAGCGGCGACGCCCAGAGCGCGAATCCGTTCAGCGATCAAATCTACCGCAAGCGCAAGTTCGTTATATTGTGTCTCAAACATTAAGTGGAGCGTATTGAACATCGGTCCCGTCACATTCCAATGAAAGTTGTGCGTCTTCAAGTAAAGCGTGTAGGTGTCGGCCAAGAGACGTGAGAGGCCTTTCGCGATTTCGACCCTCTCTTTTTCTTCAATTCCAATATTCGGTTTCATATTCTGTTTCTCCCTAGATTTTTTGGTCCTGCGTGTAAAGTGCACGTCTTGTACCCAGAATACGAAGCGCTCCGTTCTTTTAGAAATCGATAGTTTCTAAAATGTCATTGATTTTATCTATAACTAGGGTTTCCGGAGCGTCCTTTGCCTATGTGCTTGAAACACCTAGTAAATTACGGCCTTCACTGCTCTCCGTAAGATGCCGATAAGTCAGGACAGGGGTGTGTGGGGAAATGAATAGGAATCTACGACGCTTAATCATGACGGGGCTGGTATTTTCGCTCCTCGTGTCGTGCTACCCGCCCGGGGATGAGAAGGCCCAAAAAAGCCTAGATACTTTCACGCCCTACGTGCCAAGCGACAACGTCAACGCGATTTCAAACGGAACCTCTTCCGAAATATCAGTCGGAATTCAGCACACCTGCGCACTGCGGGCAGGAACTCTTTCGTGCTGGGGCCTGAACGACAATGGTCAGATCGGAAATGAAGACGGCGGATTCACGGCCGGCGCCACCGATCCTTACTCCGGCGAAAATCCTGCTCCCAAAGTCGTCACGAAACCTTACCTCGTCATGACGGGTGTCGAGAGTGTGGGCGTCGGTTATGAACACAGCTGCGCCGTGAAATCGAAAAATCTCTACTGCTGGGGATCCAACGCAAAAGGCCAGCTCGGCCTCGGCGCTAAACCGAGTTCCGAAAAGCCCGCTCTCGTTCCAATCGGCGAGCCGGTGCTGAAGGTTCGAGCTCGAGGCTATTTGACTTGTGCGGTTGCGGAATCTGGAAAGCTCTTTTGTTTCGGTTCCAGAATCACGAAGAAACTTTCGGGCGACACAGGCCCTCAGATCGTATCGAGTTCGCCGCTTGCTGTTCTAGGCGAAGGGGTCACGGGTGTTTCGCTGTCGACCTCCCACATCTGTGCACTTCATAACGAGTCACTGAAATGCTTGGGCTACAATGGTTGGGGAGAAATCGGGGATTCAACGCGAATGAACCAGGATGTTCCTGGATTCTTCGAAGTTTTGAACTCGAAAGCGACCGCAGTGGCAGTCGGTGAAAACCGAAGCTGCGCGATCCAAAATGGGAAAATGCTCTGTTTCGGTAAAACTCTCGGAGATCGCGCGATCGACAATACTCCAGCTGCGAAATGGCAAGTTCCAGAGCCCGCGCCGACTGAAGCTTCATTTTGGAATACTGTGATGCCTTGGACGAAGATCAGTGGAAGTGGTGCGGTCCTGAATCAGCTGAAAGAACTCTTCTACGGTTCTTACTTCCACAATCAGGGCGTCCCAAAAAAAATTGCGCTTAAGGTCCACGATTTTGATTTTTCAGAGAAAGATCAAAACGGATGCCTGATGTTTCAAAACCTAGAAGTCCGGTGCTGGGGATCGAATACTTTGGGTCAGCTTGGAAATGGCCAGCGCTCCGTCTCAGAATCTCCAATCACTCAGGCGAATCTCGTTTCCTTCAAATAAAAATCCCAAGACTCTGGCATAACTTCACCCAGCGGTGGTCGGGATCAATCATGCGTGGCGGTCCTTGGATGTCGGAGAGGGGAGCATCGAGTACACGTCCCTCTCGGTACACCACAGCGCGATTCCATTTCTTTTCCATCGCAAGTTTCGCGGCCAGAGTCCCGAGCGATGCGGTGAGAAATCGATCCGTGGTCGTAGGCACATGGCTTCTTTGGAGGTGACCTAAGACAACGTACCGCGCGTCCCAAGGAGTATTTTCCTCAATCCAGTTCGAGAGGCGCTCCGCTACTCCACCGTAACGAATCTGATGAACCACGCCGTCTTGTTTCGTGTAGACCGCGTCTTCGCCTTCGGCCTTCGCAGCTTCTGAGATCACCAGAACCATGCCGCGCATTCCGCTTTCAAATTTTTCGGTTAAGAAAGTCTTCAATTTTTCCCTAGAAAATGGCCTCTCTGGAATTAAAATCGCATCCGCATAAGACGCTAGTCCTCCGCCGAGAGCGATCCATCCCGCTGTGCGGCCCATGGTTTCCACCACCATCACGCGCTGGTGTGCTTCTGCCGTCGCTCGAAGTGCGTCCACAGAATCCGCGACAACCGTACAAGCCGTATCAAAACCAAACGTGATCTCCGTTCCCTGAAGATCATTATCGATGGTCTTTGGAATGCCGATGATGGGGAGTAGGGGAGCGGCTTTTGAGAGGCCCATGAAAGTTCCGTCGCCGCCGGCTGCAATCAGTCCGTCGAGCTTCAATCGCGTGTAGGCTTTTTGAAACTCCTCAGATCGGCCCTCCATTTGGGTGCGATTCGAGGTTCCGAGAAAGGTTCCTGCTCGCGAGTGAATCCCGACGATGTCATCCCAGGTGATGGGGCGGGTACGATTTTCGAAAATTCCATCAAACCCGTCGCGAATGCCGACGACCTCGCATCCATTTTGTAAAAGCGTGCGCGAAGCCGACTCGATGATCCCATTCAAACCCGGGGCGTCTCCGCCTCCGGTCATAATCCCAATTCTGATAGCCATGACTCAGCGTAATGCTTTTGACGAAATAACCCTTTGCATTAAATTTTCGGCAAATAACTTTGATCTCCTAAACCTGTCGTACTTGCCGCAATAGACCTGGGTTCCCGCATGAATTGTCATTTTTCAGAAATACTTCGCACCGCGTGACAAAATCGATTCAGAATCCGTGTCAAAAAATGCACCAGGCAACTTGTGCCCACCTTTCCGTCCGTGAAATAGTAGCCCTGTCTGACTAAGAAAGTTAGCCGGTCGAGCAATGGAGTGCTGGATCTGTCAAAAGCCCAAAGATGGGCCGTGATATTTTCACCAAAGCACTCCCTCGCTCTATCAGTGAACGATCGGACCCTGAACGCCCTCACGGGCGCCTAGAGTTTGGTCCAATTTTAAAAGAGAGGGAGTTCTTCTAATGTTAACGTTC
Organism: uncultured Bacteriovoracaceae bacterium; assembly: GCA_964404365.1. Classification (GTDB taxonomy): domain Bacteria; phylum Bdellovibrionota; class UBA1018; order UBA1018; family UBA1018; genus JACMQW01. The sequence goes on along the minus strand of CAYOJT010000079.1, from coordinate 3,781 downwards.
ATTTTCAATGCTTTCCGCGAAGGCGGAATCTTCATGTATGCAATCCTCACCTTCGGCGTGATGACCGCAGGTCTAGTGATTGAGCGCTATCGCACACTTTACGCAAAATATAAGGCTCCTGCCGATAATACGCGCCAACAATTTCTCAACCACATCGCCTCTGGCGACATGAAAGCCGGCGAAAATTTCGCTAAATCGATGGGCGAAAACTCCATGATCGGAAAAGTCGCAGCTGTGGGCTTCGCGATCCGCGCTCAGGGCGGCTCGGAAGAAGAACTTCAAGCACGCATGGATGAAGCGCTCTCCGCAGAAATTTCTCAAATCGACAAACGAACCGGATTCCTAGCGATGTTCGGAAACGTCGCGACCCTCCTGGGTCTCTTGGGAACGATCAGCGGGATGATTCACTCCTTCGCAGCGGTTGCTTCAGCAAACCCAGCCGACCGCGCGACGATGCTCTCGAAAGGTATTTCGGAAGCGATGAACTGTACGGCTTTCGGCTTGTTGGTGGCTATTCCAGCGCTGGTTGCGTACGCATTCCTTCAGAACCGCACGGACCAAATCGTCGGAAAACTCAGCTCTTTAACGACTGAAATCTACCACGACCTTCTTTTCTTGGTTGAGCCAAGCTCTCCCTCCGCAAAGAAGTCGTACTCGAGCTCGAAATCGGCTCCTGAGATGACGGTGAACTAATGGCTTCCATTAGTACTGGCCCAAGCCAGTCCTCAAACGGCAAGAAAAGCCTCGACGCTGAACTGAACTTGGTTCCGTTCATCGATTTATTGTCGATGTGCATTTGCTTCCTCTTGATGACGGCGGTTTGGATCCAGGTCGGTTCCGTGCAGGTGAAACAATCCCACGGGACAGATGCTGCAGCTAGCCCAACCAAAAGCTTCGAAGTCGAAGTGAAAATGACCAAAAGGGACAATGCCGAGGTGAGTTTAAAAACCACCGCAGGAAAGGTTCAAAAGAAGGTCATGGTAACGGGTGCAAACGAGGAAGAATTCCAAACGAAATTCACGGCTCAAGTTCAGGAGCTGGTGAAGTCGCTTGGGGGGGCAGAACCCGCGAAACAAATCTCTTCTTCGATGGTGCACACGCATCCGGAAGTTCCGTATGGCGAAATGGTCGCAGTCCTCGATGGACTTCGTAAAAACCAGATCACCAATATCGGGGTCGTTCCGGCTGGAGGTTCAAAATGAGTGCACTAGCGACAGCAACCCTCGGTCCAAAAACCTTCACCCGACATTTGGTAGCGCGAGCTCACGCGAAGAAATCACGTAAGAAAGTCCTATTGGCCTCCCTCTCTCTCACATCCATGGTCGATATGTTCAGCCTTCTCGTGATTTTCTTGCTCCAAACCTTCTCGACTTCGCCAGAGTTATTGGTGGTTTCGAAAGGCGTGGAACTCCCGCATGCGGCCACAGGAGCGGAAATCAAGGATGCTCCGATTCTCTCGCTCAGCGTGGATGGCGTGTACCTCGACCAAAAGCTCGTCGGTCCAACCGAAGAACTGATTAAGGATCCGACTCCTCTGATGGAGAAGCTCGGGACCCTTCGCGATAACTGGCTCAAAGCCCACCCAGGTCAGAAGTTTGGAGGAGAACTCAATCTCCAAGCTCACCGTGATCTGCCGAGTACTTACGTCTCTCGGTTTATGGGCTTCTTACCGAGCCAACACTATTCATCCATCCAACTCGTTGTGATGGGGGGCAAATGATTCGATTCCGAAGCTGTTTCAAACTAGGTTTAGTTCTGGCTCTCGCAGCCGTATCTCTGAGTGTTTATGCGGAAAGCCCGCTTGCGACTCAGTTGAGACAGCTTCGGAACTCGCTCCCAATCACGGATCCATCCCGATCGACGCTTACGCTTCGATTAGCGGACATTCTTTTCAACGAAGCGCTTCGTGGAAGAACGGATTTGGACGCGAAAGGCCTTCCGGCCGACGCGGCTCTGAAGAAAATTCAAGTCGAAGCCGCATCTCTCTACGAGACCGCTTTGAGAGGCGAAGAAAGCCGTCGAGCCGCTCCGGTAGGCGATGAACGGATGAAAATTCAGTTTCAACGCGCGCGTTTGCTTCAAGACATGGGCGATGTGAAAAACGCGGAAGCACTTTATTCAGAAGTGGAATCAAAAACGACAGTCGTCGCTCTCAAGCGCGAATCGACTTTGAGACTTGCTGAAATCAAAGAACAAGCAAACCCACATTCAAAAGAGGTCGAAGCAGCCTATCTGAAGACCTTGGAGCTTTGCCAAGGCACTGACCTCTGTTCCTACGCCCACTATCGACTGGGCTGGTTCTATAGAAACCAAGGGGATTCGACTGCAGATCTAGCCCACGCGATCGCGGAAATGAGACTCGCTCTTTACGACTCAAAAGGGACGATTCGCGAAGAATCTCTTCGCGATTTGATCGTTTTTACTGGGGTTGACGGTAGCGATGGCGTAGCGGCGCTCGGTGAATTCGATGGGATCGCCACAAAACTCGGTCGTCCTCAGATTTTAGATCAGCTCGCTGATGCTTATTTCGGAGCCGGTAATAAGAAGGCTGGGATCAAGGTTTTAGAACTCATCCATTCCCGCCGCCCGCAGCTTCATTATGGGATTCGACTACTCGAGGAAACCTACGGTCAGCGAAATTGGGCGAGCGTCTCGAATCTTTTGAGTCAGATCCAAAGTTCTGAGCTTCTCGCGCAGATGAGCACTTCGACGGATCTTCAGAAATCCGAGTCTGAAAAAATTCTGAAGCGCCTTTCCATTCAGTTGGATCAAGAGCGCACTCAAAACGCTGAGAGAAAGCCTGTTTTCCAAGGCGTGATTGATCTCTATCTTGCTCTTTATCCGATGAGCATGGATCGCGCAAAGATGATGGAAGGTTGGATCACGGCTGAAACTTCAGAGAATGTGAAGCGTGAAAAAATCATGGGCTGGGTGAGTAGTCAGACCTTGAATTTAAGCGCGGAAGATAAGATCCGACTGCATGAACTCGCTCTCGCGAGCGCTCAAAAAGAGAAAAACGACGACGCAGTCATTGTTCAAGCGGATGCTCTGATCGCAGCTTGTTCAACAGACGCGAAATTCGCTCAAAAACTTCGTGAATACCAATACATCAAAGCGCGTGCTTTTTATCAAAAGAAGGATTTCGCGACCGCGCTTCCGATGTTCGTAGGACTATCAAAAGTTGAAGATTCGAAAGAGCCTGATACCACCGCAATTGAATCCCAGAACTTGGCTCTGGATATTTATAACCAAGAAAAACGTTATTCTGAGCTGAAAGCCCAAGCCGAGACGTGGACGAAGAATCCCAAGCTGGCCGCAATCGTAGCTTCGAAAAAAGATCTCGCTTCTGAAGTGAAAGAGATGAATCAGATCGCAGAGCAGGCTGAGTTTCAGATGTTTGCGGCACTGGGTGAAACCCCAGAAGCGCTCAATCAATTCCTTGCTTTTTGTAAGGAAGGGAAGTTCAACCCCCAATCCTGTCAAAACGCGAAGGTCTTAGCCGTAAAACAACAAAACCAGGATTCGCTTCTCACGGTTCTTCGGATTGAAGCTGCGAAAACGGGAAAGACGGACGAACTGGCAGCTGAACTCGAGGCGGCGGGTTTCTTCAAGGAAGCTGCTGAGCTCAACTCAAAATCCGCGAAGACGATTCGTGATCAAATGAAAGTCGCGCTTCTCTATGAACTTTCGGGTGATGAAGTTTCACGCATGAAGACTTTGACTGCGATTCTGAAGAACCCGATTCTGAAGAAGAATATCGGAGAAGACGAAGCTCCGCTTC
>CAYOJT010000078.1:9336-10577 GCA_964404365.1 uncultured Bacteriovoracaceae bacterium | reverse complement strand
AAGATCCACGCGTCGCCTATCTCCGAAATTTTAGTGAGCTTACGGTAGACGCACTCCCGTTTCGCTTCCGAGACATTATCCTGAGAGATGAATTCGACGCGAACGGGTTTTGCGCTTCTCATGGTGAGGCCTGGAGATCTTTCGGGTGTTGGCGAATATACTCAAACGCTCCAATCGAAGCGACGACGCTGACGTTCATCGACTGCACGGTCCCAACCTGAGGGATCTTCACCCAACGAATCTCCGGGAATTCCTCCCGCTTAAAACTGAGACCGAATTCCTCATGGCCCAAGATGAAGGCACATTTTTCGGGGAGCGGTTCTTGTCCCAGGACGCGTTCACAGCTCGGGTCAAAAGCATAGAGGGTGTAACCCTCTCCTCGCAGCGACTGGATGGATTCTGAGATCGAATCGAATTTTAGGACGCGCGTTTGTTTCAAGGTGCCACGCGCGGTTGCAGTATCGAAAAGTCCGATCCCAACTAGATGTACCGAATGACAACCGAGCGCATTCGCAGAGCGGATAATTTTTCCGACGTTAAATCCTGCCTTGAGATGGTCCAGTACGAGCACGCACTCGTGGGGACCGGGAGCCTGGCGTTTTGCCCAGATCATTTCGATTTCGTAGGAGCGAGCGATTTGACTCTTTCTTCGCTTCATCGACATGAGATTATTTTCTCGAACGAGCAGCTGCGATTAGAATTTGAAAGAGCATTCGCGCGCCGACATTTCCGTTCCATTGATCGTCGGGACTGTCAGGATTCGGTGCGACTTCCACGAGGTCCGCTCCGACCAGGCGTCGGCCCGAATCCACGATTTTCTGGATGAGATAAGCTGCCTGCTCGAATTCAAGTCCGCCTGGAACTGGCGTTCCGGTGTGTGGACAGAGTTTCGGATCGAGGCCATCAATATCGAAGCTCACGTAAACTTCTGGGCCTAAGTTAGAAATGATTTCGTCCGAAAGTGCGCTGAACGTTTCGCCCGAGTACAGGCGCTTCTTCATGTCGGCATCGAAATACGTTTTCACTTTCGGGTCGGATTCGATTCGATCAATTTCAACCTGTGAAACATCGCGAATCCCGACTTGTACGAGTTTAGTTACGCCAGGAAGTTTCGCGACATGGTCCATGATGGAAGCGTGTGAATGCGTGAAACCTTCGTAGGCGACGCGGAGGTCAGCGTGTGCATCGAAGTGGAGGACGCTGAGTCCGGGAAATTTTTCCGAACAGGCCTTAATAGGTCC
>CAYOJT010000078.1:0-9326 GCA_964404365.1 uncultured Bacteriovoracaceae bacterium | reverse complement strand
GCGTGTAGTTTTTCACCCTCGCGGTTGACCTCGTTTAGGACATCCGTCATCTCGCGAGAGTTCTTTGGATTCCCACCGGACTCCAAGAACTCGATGTACTGTGCCGCTTTCACGCGGAGAGAAACGCTCTTTTCGTCCCAGGATTTTGGATAATCGAGCGTGCCGAGCTTCAGCTCCCAGACGTTCTTCAGTTCGCTGCTATAGAGATCGACTTGAGCCGATGCATCGAGAACGTGATTCGGGCCGAGTCGTGTGCCAGGGCGGTACGAAGTCGTAACGTCCCAGGGAATTGAGAGGAAAACAAAATCAGCCTCTTCGGGCGTCCCTTCGAAACAAAAATACGCACCATTCTTTACCGCAACTGCACTTGGGTCGAAATCGGATTTGTCGCTCATGGGGTCCTCGTACAAAAAGAAGAGTCTAGTTGTCTTCTAGCACGGCTGCGACGGCGTGAGCGATGATTTTGTACTGGGCGTTGGTTTCGAGTGGGTGCATTTGAGTTTTGAAGCTCACGAGGGTGTTTGCCCCGCGATAATAGGCGATATGCTTTAGCTGACGTTTAAGAGCCTGAACCGCTTCTTGATAGGCTGGATTTGACGCGGACGCTACCTGAGCGGCCTTCAGGTTAATTGAGACCTGAATGGTATCGATGACCCGCGCGAATTTTTTCCCAGGAATAATCGGCTCACTCGTGATCGGAAGGTCATCGGCGGGGTGGCGGGCACTTTCCGTCGTCAGGAGCGTGTTCGCTGATTTTTGAAAGTGGAGGTCAGAGGAGGATTCGTCCTCTTTTCCTGGATAGATTTCATTCGAAGGTCCCAGTCGCATGCGAACGTCTGCATTCCTGAGCGCTTGAACGAGAAGAACGCCGACATATTCACTCACGCGCGGAATGAGTACGCGCCCTACCTCAAACTGAGGGTCTAGTTCCACCTCGCGAATTCCCAAGCTTTCTCGGGAGAGTATCGCGAGGAGCGCTTCCTTTTCGTGAACCTTTAGTCGACCTTCGATGAGGAGCGAATAGGGCACCTGCGCTGTCGAGTCAGCAGAAGGCGCCATTTTTTCTGAATAGGTTTTCACGTTCCCCATGGCGGTCGCTGATGAAAGAGGTGCTTTCGGTTCTCGGGGTTTTGGAGGCGTGGGTTCGACGCGAGGCTCGGTCGCTCGGGTGGGCGAAATCGTGAGGGAAGGCTCAGAGCGTGTCTTCTCGGTTATCCGAGTACTGGATTCTTCGCTGGATGAACCGATATGGTCAAATGCAGCGTCATCGCTCGAAACGTCTTTGAATACATCTTCGATCTGAGCGGCGAGTCCTTCTTCGATCCGATTTTCGGCGCTTGAGCGCGACTCGATTTTATTTTCGAGTGCTTCGCTGTCCGCAGCTTCAAGCGAAGGAATGTGCGCTTCAACGATGAGCGGCTCCGCCGCCATCTCGAGAATTTCAGGATCCATGGCAGGAAGGTCTGAAGAGTCAAAATTCGTGTTCACGTTTTCGATCCCTGGGATGTCGCTTTCTGCGTCCGGGGCGATCGACGGAGGAATTTCCTGTGCGGGGGAATCATCGAGCGGAGGAAGCGGCATCAGCGGCTCATCAAAAAGGGCAGCGTCGTCAGCGGAGAGTGGTGGGTGATGGGCAGCCGCAGCGTTCAAAGCTTCGGAAGGGTCACTCACAAAAGGCAAATCACCAGTACGATCCAAGTTCAGATCATTCAGGGAGGTGAGGTCTGGTTTTGTTTTCTTATCCGACATAGGCCTCTTAGGAATAGTCTACACAAGATTCAACACTGCGGCAAAATAGAGGAATCTTTAAATTCGTCAAAAAAATGGCGATCGTAGATGACGCGATCAATGTTACTCTGATTCTACATGCGTTATTCGCCAGTCAGTGGATGGGTGCAGTTCACGTCGGTTGTGACTTGGATTGGACTCTACCTAGCCTGCACTCCGTTTTTTTACGCACTTCTCGCGCGGGTAAAACGCCTCCCCGCGGATGTTTCATGGACTCTCTCGAAGCTACTAGGATTTTATTTTTTTGGCTGGCTCGTGGCCGCTCCCGCATCGCTCGGCTTCTATAGCCTGTCGAACGGATGGCTCCGGGCGGGATTCTTACTCTTTGTGGCAATTGGCCTTTTCTTCTTCGCTCGACAATTTAAATCCATCCTCGATAGCGAGCGGCGCTCGGTATTTCGGGATCTACTCCGAGGGGAGCTTGTCTTTCTCCTAGGATTTGGAATTTTTACGCTGCTCTGGTCACTTCATCCTGAGTTGAAGACGGGCGAGAAATCGATGAATTTCTCGTTTCTCAATTTTTTTATTCGTAACGAAAACTTCCCCCCTGAAGATCCTTGGGCTGCAGGCGTACAAACACACTATTACTATTTTGGAAGTTTCGCCTTCGCGCTCTGGCACCGCTTGGGTGAGATTCCATCTTCCGTTGGATACGGATTGTCGATTGCGACGAGCGCTGGCTTTTTAGGTTGTGTTTCATACGCGTTCTTTAGATTTTTCGGTATGAGCTTCAGAAGAAGCCTCTTCTTTTCTGCAGTCGTCTTATTGGCAGGGAATATTGAAGTCCTCTTTCTTTATTTTTCCGATCAGATGCCACTCCGTTACGAGCTCTTTTGGGAAAGCAGCCGTGTTTTTTCTAATGGGCGCTTTAGCGAGTACCCACTTTGGACTTACCTGTTTGGCGATCTGCACGCTCACAATATGGCATTACCGTTTGGAATTCTTGCCGCGTTTTTCTTTTCAGAATTACTCCGCGCAACGAAGGAAGGCGCCTGGAGTTTAGTCCTCGCGTTTTCAATAATCGCGGGGCTCCTTCCGATTTCAAACACTTGGGATGTGTTTTTAATTTCTGCATTCGTTTTTTCGGTGATTCTCGTCGACCCATCTCAAGTTCTCCGAGTATTCCCGAGACTCTTAGGTGCGCTTGTTTTAACGATTCTGATCGCGGCACCTTTTCATGAAACCCTTTTGGGGGGGAGACCGGCCGAGTTTCACCCTGTGGTAGAGGAGTGGGTGACGCTTGAGCAGACCTTTCGATTCTCGGGTTTTCCGATTCTTTTGATTCTTCTCCGTTCGATTTTACTCCTCAGAGGAGATTTCAGAAAAATACTGAATGCGCGAAGAGCCGCAGTCCTTGTATTTCACCTCATGCTGCCGCTCGCTCTAGTCGCCGTTGCGCGTACATTTTTTAATAATTCAGGGGCGTGGCCCGTGGAAGTACTCTGGGTTTGTCTTCCACTCAGTCTATCGGTCGGACTCTTAGGCCGGGACGAAGGTCGTGAGAGGGAACGTGCTTTAATTCTAACTTCCATTCTCCTGATCGTATTCGTCGATTCCGTTTCGGTTTTTGATCGCACGATCACGCTTTTTAAGTGCTATTTTCAGGTCTCCGCACTCCTTTGGATTGCTGCGTTGAGCGGGCTACCTCAAGTGGATTTCTCCCGCCTTCGGCTGAGAGAATCATTCAGCTACTTCCGCTATGGACTGGTCGCGCTCTCACTTTTTTCAGGAGGGCTGCTCACCCTGTCCCTCATCCATGCTTCCAAGAGTTCTCAGGAAAAGCCGAGCTTGGACTCGACGGGATATCTCCTGTTGGAAGAGCCTAAAATGGCGAAGCTCATTGGCTGGATCCAAGAAAATATTACTGGAACCGCACGAGTGCTCGATGCTTGGGGTTCGGGCGAGATGACTCGCGTCACTGTGAATATCGGATTTCCGGATTTTGCGCATTGGGAGGCTCACACGTTACTTCGGGGGGTACCACACCCTGTGCTCATTGAAAGGCGTGATTTGATTCGCGAGTTTTATACTACCAGTGATCCTTCGCGCGCGCTTTCGATTCTAAAATCGAACGGGATCCAGTATTTTATGGTGACAAACATCGAGCGAAAAATTTACGCGAATGAAAACCCGAATTTTCAAAAATTTTCTGAACACCCGGAACTCTTCCGATTGGTCCATGAGGTGGAAGGAGAGGCGATTTACTCGCCCATTTAAATGATGAAGCGAACGCTTTCCTTTACTCCGATTTTCCTGATCCTCGCACTCTTCGCTCTCGATATCGTCCAGTGGCTTACGGGTTGGAGTTCTTCGCTTTCGCTTTTCATCTGGCTACTATTTGCAGTTATCGTCGCTGCCTGGGTCCTTCAAAATACACTGTCTTGGCTTTTGATTCAGCGTGAATTCAAGGAGTGGATCGGCATTGGGTTGGGGCTCGCATGCGTCGCGGTCCTTCTTTATCCGACGTTTCGCTTTTTCTCTGAGAGCTACATGCTCCATACGGAGGCTGCTCAGCAGGGAGAATGCGCTTACCGCCGCTACAGTACTCCTGAACTTCGGGATACGCTCATGTATTCTTGGTGCTTTCTCGGATACAACACCCGCCAGTATGTTTTTCAGGCGCTCCTCACGGATGCGCTCGGGCCGGGGAGTGTTGCTCTGAATTTGCCCTATGTATTTCATTTCGTTCTCGGGCTCGTGAGTTTTTGGATCGCGCTAGAAAAGTTAGTGTCACGAGGTCTCGGAAATCGAGCGCTGCTCCTAACCGTTCTCGTTCTTCCCGCGCAGTCGTTCTATTACTTCTTTCTGAGTAATGCTTACGAACAGTCGTTCTTTCCTTATTGTCATGCCCTATTGGCTTACGCGCTCCTGATTGAGTGTTATCTAGAATTTAGAACTTATACTTTTGGCGTCTTTCTGATTGCGCTCCTTTGGCTCCTATTTTCATACACTCCGGCACTTGGGGTTTATTTCTTCTTGGTCGGAATGTTTTCGCTTTGGATCTGGTTCGCGAAGCCTTTTCCGAAATTTAATCGCATGGCGTCGCTTGGCTTCGGCCTTTTTTCGCTCGTTTATTTTGGTCTGAGTCTGCTTTACCGCACCGACATTCGGCTGCTTCCTGATCCCAAGTTTCATTCCTATACTTTTTCTGAAGGAATGGAGCGGATCCTTCCGAGTGTTTTTTCTACCGCAATCACAGGAACGGATTCTTTCTCGAATTTATACTGCATCTTTATTTTCTTTCTGGCGCTGTTACTCACTTTTACTGTGAAAAAATACCGATGGATGTCACTCCTCGCGATTGTATGGGCGGTTTCTCATTTGTTAATTTCGGCTTTTTCCAAAGGGTATGCAGCGCCTATGCTTCCATTCTCTCTGCACCGTGCGATTCCGATTTTCCCAGTCCTGGGGCTCGTGATCTTCTATGGTTTTGGAAGTCTGAGGGAGCGTCTTTCGAAAGCATCATTCGTCGGAATTACAGGACTCGTTCTTGTGGTCCACCTGGTAACGGGGGGGCTTCGAGCAGATAGTTTCTTCGGGGATTTTACCGATCACTTTGAAAAAAACTTTTCTTCGGGCACCGCTCTGCTTCCGATCTGGAGGAGTTTGCCGGATCGGAATTTGGGTGGAGTAATTTTGGGAGCGCTCTTTAGGACCGAGAGTCCGCTCGGCCAGTTCACCGATGCGACTCGCTACTTCTTCCCGAATATGACCGTGACTAAGAAAATGAATCCGAATGAGCGACCGGGGCCTGAGATCAATACCGGCCTTCCGGTTCTATTTATCGGGGAATCCTCGGAGGCCGAGCGGTTCATGCAGGAGTTGAGGGCCGACCCGGCACATGAAGTGAACGAAACGATCCGATTTTTTCCTCACGCTCTTGGCCATGAATTAAGTGCATTTACGTTCCGGTATCGGCTTTGACAGTTTAGGCCCTCTGTCGCAAACTTAAGGGATGTACTCCTGGAAAACACCGGAACTTCGAACCCCGAATTACAGGGGGGATGTGGATGGACTGCGCGCGATCGCGGTCTTGTCGGTGATCGGTTTTCACGCCTTCCCGGACCTATTTTCGGGGGGCTTTGTTGGCGTGGATATTTTTTTCGTGATCTCCGGCTATCTGATCTCGGGAATCCTCTTTCATTCCTTGGAAGCCGGGAAGTTCCGCTACGTTGATTTTTATCAGCGCCGGGTTCGTCGTATCTTTCCGGCTCTGCTGGTCGTATTGGCCGCGAGCTTAATCTTTGGATGGTTTTGGCTCCTCCCGGATGAGTATGCGCAGCTCGGTCTTCATACCGGCGCAAGCTCCTTCTTTGTTCAGAACCTCGCGCTGTGGAAGGAATCGGGATATTTCGATACCGCTGCGGAACTTAAGCCGCTTCTTCACATCTGGTCTCTCGGCGTAGAAGAACAGTTCTACCTCTTCTATCCTCTGTGTATCGTGTTTTTTTGGAAACGGGGGCGCGGGCTGGCCGGCTTAATCGTGACGCTTGCGATCGCGTCTTGTGCTTGGAATATTCTGAAGCTTCCCGAAGATCGCGTGGCTGCTTTTTTTCTCCCTCAAATGCGGCTCTGGGAGCTTTTGGTCGGCGGCATCATTTGTCGCTTCGAGGATTCAAATCGAAAGAAACTTGTCGCGCATGCGCTTGGCCGTAAGGAGGAGCATCCAACGATTTCGAAGCCGATGTTCGTGCTTCGAGAGTGCGCCTCTGTGGTGGGAATTCTTTTGATCGGTTATGCGTGGTTTGCTTTTGATCGTTCCACGCCGTTCCCTGGCGTAAATGCCTTATTTCCGGTCGTTGGCGCCGGATTAATTATTTCGCTTGGGCGGGGGAGTTTTCTGAATCGGAGAGTTTTCGCGCTGAAGCCGCTCGAGTGGCTTGGGCTCCTCAGTTATCCGCTCTACCTTTGGCACTGGGTGGTGCTTGCATACGCGAGGATCCTGATCGGCCAGGAGCCCATTCTTCCCCTTAAGATTTCTCTCTTAATTGGATCACTCTTTCTCGCCTGGTTGACCTATGAATTCATTGAGCTCCCACTTCGCTTCGGTTCGACGTCGAAAACTACGTGGGCTCGATTTAAGACCATGGCGTTGGGTCTGGGGATTACTCTGGTAGGGCTTACGGGCCTCTCTATTAAGTACAGCGGCGGTGTGCCGAATCGGAAGATTGCCGACGAGGGTGAGGCAGCGGTTTTAGGTCGAATTAAGATCGACGAGGGTATTCGCCACGCGTTCCCGCTCGCCGGCTGTGATTATGACTCGAATATTGAACGCACGGTCACCCGATTCTGTGCAAGTTTCGGGGATCAAAAGGCTCCTCGAACTATCGTGGTTTGGGGCGATTCGCATTCGGAAGCTTGGGCTCCGGCCTTCTACGAAATAGGCCGCGAGATCGGTGCGCGCGTAATCGTGTTTTCGCATCGGGGTTGTGCGCCTCTCATCGGGACCCGACGTACGGATGGCGTTTCAGACGCGAAGAACTGCGAGAGGTTCGCGCTCGCGAACGATGTCCTGGCTTCCATCCAAAAGCTGAAACCCAGCCACGTTTTCCTCGTCGCGCGCTGGAGCCTCTATAATTACGGTTGGCTTGTTCAAGGGACCCTTCAGCAGGCTACCCATTACCTCATTACCACTGAAGATGGGACAGCGACCCGAGAAACGAGTCAGAAGGCTCTGAACGAAAAAATACCAGCAACCATTCTTGCGCTCTCCGAAGTGGCGCCACTGACAGTCATTCGCACCGTGCCGGTCCTCAAAACTTATATTGATGTTGGGATGAGTCGCGCGAAAGATCGCTTTGAGCCCACAGCCTTCTCGCATCGCGAGTTTGAACGTTTCACGGACGAAATCATTAATCGGGGAATACAAGAGGCGAGAACACGCGGAAAATTCGTGGATGCGATCGACCCGGCAGAGCTCCTTTGTGACAAGCAAAAGTGTCATGCCATGCTCAACATGACTGTCGTCTATTCCGACGACAATCACCTCACTGCGCAGGGCGCGTTTCTCTTTAAGGGATTAATCCGCGAACAATTGAACGAAGCCGACTAAACTTAGTCGTTCACTCCATGGCACTTCTTGTATTTTTTTCCGCTACCACAAGGGCAAGGCTCATTTCGGCCGACTTTCTCGACCTCGCCTCCACCCGCCATTGAAACTCCGCCGCCAGCAGGTCCACCCACAAACGGAGATCCGCCGCCGCCTCCGCTGGCAGCCATTCCCGGCATGGGTCCGCGTGAGAGCTGCATTCGAGACGGCTGGCGATGTAAATGCGATAGATCGGGAAGGGGTTCTGCCGCCTTCGCTTTCGCGGTCGGAACTAGTTCACCATCATCGGAGAGGTTGTACTGAAATTCGCCCTCTGACGGCTCTTCTTCTTCAGTGATCGCGTCCAGATCGACTGCATCTGAAACTTGAACGGCAAAGAGTTTTCGAACGACGTCGACGGTGATCGTGTCCATCATCATCTGGAAGAATCGGAAACCTTCTTTTTTGTACGCGATGAGTGGATCCTTTTGGCCATAACCCTGGAGTCCGATTCCGTCTCGCATATGATCCATAGCAAGAAGGTGATCCTTCCAGAGGTGATCGATCGTCGTGAGGAGAATCATTTTCTCCAAGTGGCGCATCATCTCATTGCCGTATTGCTTTTCTTTTTCCGTGTAACGTTCAGCCGCGAGTTTTTCGATCAGGGCTTTCAGTCCTAAATTATTGAACGGGGAAATGTCTTTCTCAGCAATGTTCGGCTTGAATTGAAGCGTGGTCGCGATCGCTGTCTGCAGCTCGTTCAAATCCAGTCGAGGCGCGCCCGTTTCGTCTTTTCGGAGCTTCCCGTTTGGGAAAAACTCCTCAGCGATATTGGTCGCAACGTCTCCGACCATCGAAAACGCCATATCCTTCAGCGACGCCTGGGAGAGCACTTCTTTTCTCCACGCATAAACCACTTTTCGCTGCTGGTTCATCACGTCATCGTATTCGAGGAGGTGTTTACGAATATCGTAGTTGTGTCCTTCGACCTTTTTCTGCGCATTCTCGATCGCTTTAGTGGTCCACTTATGTTCGACCGGAACGTCTTCTTCCATCGCTTCGACGGTTTTTTGGAGAAGAGCCGAATGTCCGAAGATTCGAAGGAGATCGTCTTGGAAAGAGAGGTAGAATCGGCTTTCACCCGGATCGCCTTGTCGGCCCGAACGGCCGCGAAGCTGGTTGTCGATCCGGCGTGATTCGTGGCGTTCTGTACCGAGAATGAAGAGGCCTCCGGCCGCGACAACTTGTTCCTTTTCTTTTGCGCAAACGGCTTTCCATTTTGCGCGCGCTTCAACAACCTGCTTTTCCCATTCAGCGACTTGTTCAGGGGTCGCGTCCTTGGGTGGAGTTTTTCCGGTCTCTTCTTCAGCAAGTAATTCCGCATTACCGCCCAAGATAATATCGGTACCCCGACCGGCCATGTTGGTCGCGATCGTGACGGCGCCTTTTCGACCCGCCTGAGCGACGACATAAGCTTCACGCTCGTGTTGTTTCGCATTCAAGACGGAGT
>CAYOJT010000077.1:0-10610 GCA_964404365.1 uncultured Bacteriovoracaceae bacterium | reverse complement strand
CTTTGTAGGGCGACAATATTCACGATCGCTTTACCCTTCGCTACGCGACTTGCCTCAGGAATCTTATAAACCTTGAGCCAGTAAAGTCTTCCTCGATCTGTGAAGCAGAGGAGGTAGGACAGCGTATTCGTTCGATAGATCGCAGTGACAAAGTCATCGTCGTTTGTGGTCGCTCCCTTGATCCCGCGGCCGCCGCGGTTCTGAGAACGAAACTGTGTCGGATCCGTTCGCTTAATGTAACCCGAGTGCGTGATTGAAACGAGGGTCTCTTCGTCGGCGATGAGCTGTTCTTCTTCGAAATCGGACGACGCATTGTAAACGATTTCGCTTCGGCGCTTGTCGCCGAATTTTTCGCGGATCTCTGCGAGCTCGTCTTTAATGATTTTGAAAACAAGCTTTTCGCTCGCTAAAATCTCTTTCAAATACTCGATGAGTTTTAAGATTTCTTTGTACTCTTCGATGATCTTCTCGCGCTCAAGGCCGGTCAGGCGCTGGAGGCGCATTTCAAGAATGGCTGTCGCTTGAATCTCCGTGAAGGAGAATCGTTTAATCAACGAGAGGGATGCGTCGTCTGGGTTTTTTGCGGCTTTAATAAGCGCAATCACTTCATCGATGTTTTCGACGGCTTTTTTCAAACCCTCTAAGATGTGGGCGCGCGCTTCTGCCTTCTTCAAATCGAAAATCGTGCGGCGAACCACAACGTCTTTTCGGTGTTCGATGAAAGCCCAGATCATATCGCGCAAATTGAATGTGCGCGGTTGTCCCTGGTGAATGGCGAGCATGTTGATCGAAAAGTTCTCTTGTAGTTGGGTGAGTTTGTAGAGGCGGTTTAGGATAACGTTTGCGTTTTCGCCCTTACGGATCTCGATCACGACGCGCATGCCTTGACGAGAAGACTCGTCTCGAAGATCCGAAATCCCTTCGATTTTCTTTTCTTTAACAAGATCGGCGATTTTTTCGATCAGCTTCGCTTTGTTCACTTGGTACGGGATTTCGGTGATGATGATGCGTTCGCGATCTTTCACCATCTCAATGTCCGCGCGTGCGCGCAGGGTGACCGAGCCCCGGCCGGTCCGATAGGCTTCCTTGATGTTTGGTCCCCCGAACATGAGGGCGCCGGTCGGAAAATCTGGGCCCTTCACAAACTCCAACATATCATCGGTCGTGAGTGATGGTTTATCCACAAGCGCGATCGTCGCATCCACAATCTCGGTCAGGTTGTGGGGCGGAATATTTGTCGCCATACCGACTGCAATACCGCTGGACCCGTTAATCAGGAGGTTAGGGATTTTTGCAGGTAATACGTGGGGCTCTTTTAAGGAGTCGTCGTAGTTGGGTCCAAAGTCGACCGTTTCTTTTTCAAGATCCGCAAGCAATTCGTCGGTGACCTTTTCCATGCGCACTTCGGTGTATCGCATAGCGGCCGGGCTATCGCCGTCGACCGATCCGAAGTTTCCTTGGCCATCCACAAGGGGATAACGAAGCGAGAAGTCTTGGGCCATGCGAACAACCGTATCGTAAACCGCTATGTCGCCGTGTGGATGGTATTTACCGATCACATCCCCGACAACACGGGCAGATTTTTTGTACGCTTTATTCCAGTGGTTCCCCATTTCATACATCGCGTACAAAACGCGGCGGTGAACGGGTTTCAGACCATCGCGAACATCAGGAAGTGCGCGGCCCACGATCACGCTCATGGCGTAGTCGAGGTAGGCTCCCCGCATTTCATCTTCGATCGTGACGATCGAGACGTTCTTGTTGCTCTCTGTGTTTCCTGTTTCAGACATAATTTCTTCCTAACTTGCTAGTTCGCGCGCCCTGGGCGCATCACCAGCGATAGAGCGCAGACGCCCAAGTAAATCCGCTACCGAATGCCGCCGATGCGACGAGCATTCCTTTTTTTAACTTTCCGGCTTTAACCGCTTCATCAAGTCCAATGGGAAGCGTAGCGGCCGTTGTGTTTCCGAACTTTTGAATCGTGTTGAAAACCTTTTCTGCTGGGATGCCGAGCTGTTTTGCGACCATCTCGTTAATGCGAAGGTTGGCCTGGTGAAACATGAAAAGATCGACGTCTTCGATCTTCTTTCCGTTCGCATTCAGCGCTTCCATGATCGCTTCCGGCATTTTCTTAACCGCATGAATAAAAACGGTTTTTCCGTTCATTTGAGGATAGTGGAGCTTTTCCTTCAGCATACCCTCATTGATTCGATCTGGGCCGCCGTTTCCCATGCCTCCGGCCGCAAGCCAAAGTTCCTTTGCGAACGCGCCATCCGCATGAAGGTGTGTGGAAAAGATCTGAGAATCCTTCTCGGTTACGTCTCCTTCGCATGGACCCATCACCGCAGCGCCCGCGCCGTCTCCGAAGAGAACCGCGACATCGCGACCTTCTGTAGATTTATCCACCCCACGAGAATGAACTTCCGCGCCTACAACGAGTACGCGTTTATACATTCCCGACTTAATGAACTGATCCGCAATCGACTGGCCGTAGATAAATCCCGTACAGGCCTGACGGATATCGATACAAGGAACACCTGGAACTCCAAGCTTCGCCTGAAGAAAACATCCCGTGCCTGGGAAGTCGTGATCTGGAGAAATTGTCGCGAAAATGATGCAATCGATTTCGGTTTTCTTAACGCCCGCCGATTCCATCGCGCGTTCCGCCGCAATCAACGCGAGGTCTGAAGTCGTAACGCTATCCTCTGCCCAGCGGCGCTCCTCGATTCCGCTTCGCTGACGGATCCACTCGTCCGATGTATCCATGAAAGATTTCAAGTCGTCGTTCTTTACAACTTTTGGCGGCAGGTACGAGCCCACGCCCAAGAAACGTGATTTTTTTAGGCTCATATGTCGAGGTTCCTCACCCGGAGGGCGTTCTCTTCAATGAACGCGCGTCGGGGCTCAACGGCATCGCCCATCAGAACCGAGAAAACACCATCCGCCTCAACGGCGTCATTCACGCTGACCTGGAGAAGAAGTCGGCGAGTTGGATCCATCGTTGTTTCCCAAAGCTGCTCGGGGTTCATCTCTCCCAAGCCTTTATATCGCTGAATCATCATGCCCTGCTTCGCGCGTTCAACGAGTTTATCTGCCAGCTCTTCGCCGTGGGTGGCGGTTTCGGTAGGCTTTCCGTCCGCTAAAATTTCAAACGGACCTTCGCCCATCGTGAGCATCGCGGTGTTGTGTTTGAGTAATTCTTCGTACTCCGTCGAAGTGAGGGTGGAGAAGTTGATTGGCGCGATTCGTTTCGATCCCGCAATCACGTTTTCAACCGTCGCGAAGAAGCAGTTGTGTTCTGCGTCTTTGTCGATCGAGTAGGAAAGTTGAATGTTTCGCTCCATCGCAAGTTTCGCAATCGCCTGCATGACTTTATCGAGCTTTTCTTTTGAAGAAAGCGTTTCCGATGTCACGCCCTGACGAATGAGCGCGCGAAGAACTTCGGGGTGAAGGCGTTTTGCCATTCTCTCAATAGACTTCGAGAGGCGGGTCGCTGATTTGAGCGCGGTCATGAGCTGACTTGCAGCAACTTCTTTCCCTTTTACTTTTACCGACAAGCCTTCAATGCCGGACGTGAGGAGGTATTCCGCAAGTTCGTGTTCGTTCTTGAGGTAGCGCTCCTTCTGGCCCTTCTTCACTTTGTAGAGCGGTGGCTGAGCGATGTAGAGGTACCCGCGATCGACCACTTCCGGCATCTGCCGATAGAAAAAGGTGAGCAGCAGCGTACGAATGTGAGATCCGTCGACGTCGGCATCCGTCATGATCACAATCTTGTGGTAGCGGAGCTTGTTAATGTCGAAATCTTCTTTTCCGATTCCGGCCCCAAGCGCGGTGATGAGAATTTTAATCTCTTCAAACGCGAGCATTTTATCGAATCGCGCGCGTTCAACATTCAAAATCTTACCTTTAAGAGGCAAAATCGCCTGGTTTTTTCTGTCTCGGCCCTGTTTCGCGGAACCACCTGCGGAATCTCCCTCAACCAGGTAAATTTCACAAAGCGCCGGGTCCTTCTCTTGGCAATCCGCCATTTTTCCAGGCAACCCACCCCACTCAAGAGCCGTTTTACGGCGCGTGAGTTCGCGAGCTTTGCGTGCCGCGATCCGCGCTGCTGCCGCGTCGATTGCTTTTTGGATGATGCGTTTTGCGACCGCTGGGTTTTGTTCGAAGTACATGGAGAGCTTGTCGTAAACGAGACCGTTCACAAACCCTTCGACTTCTCCGGTACCTAATTTAGATTTCGTCTGACCTTCAAACTGAGGCTCGGGAACCTTCACGGAAATAACACACGCCAATCCTTCACGAATGTCTTCCCCGGTGAGACCCTCTTTCATCTGTTTCGAGAGGCCTGACTCGTTGATGTATTTATTTACCGCGCGAGTGAGCGCTGTTCGAAATCCAGCAACGTGCGTTCCGCCTTCGATCGTATTGATGTTGTTCACGTACGACGAGGTTGTTTCCGCGTAAGAGTCGTTCCACTGAAGCGCAACCTCTGCAACAAATCCGCCCTTCTCGCCTGCGACGAAGATTGGTTTGTCGTGAAGCTTCTGCTTCGATTTGTTCATGTACTCGACGTAAGCGGAGATTCCGCCATCGTAATAGTACTCTTGAACTTTTGCGGGCTCGACGCGCTCATCGGTCAAAAGAATGCGAAGTCCCGAATTCAAAAACGCAAGCTCGCGAAGGCGGGTTGCGAGCGTGTCGTAGGAATACTCCAGGGTATTGAAAATTTCTGGGTCTGGTTTGAAAACCGTCTTCGTTCCCGTTTTATCGGTAACTCCAATTTCCTTGAGAGGAAAAACGGGCGTCCCGCGTTTGTAGGTTTGTTGATAGACTTTCCCGTTTTGTTTCACCTCAACGGTCAAAAGTTCCGAGAGCGCGTTCACAACGGACGCGCCAACCCCGTGAAGGCCGCCAGAAACCTTGTAGGCTCCGCCTTCTTCATTAAATTTTCCGCCGGCGTGAAGTTTCGTCATGACGACTTCAACTGCGGAAACGCCGCTCGGGTGCATCCCGGTTGGAATTCCACGTCCGTCGTCTTCGACCATGATCGAGTTATCGGGGCGAATGTAGACCTGAATGGATTTTGCGTGACCTGCGAGCGCTTCGTCGATCGAGTTGTCGACGATTTCGTAAACGCAGTGGTGAAGTCCGCGCACGCCCGTATCGCCGATGTACATCCCTGGGCGCTTTCGGACGGCCTCTAAGCCTTCAAGAACTTTAATTTTATCTGCAGAGTAATCGGAAACGACTTTCGTCGCTGAGGATTCGGTGGACATTAAGCCAGGGCCTTTCTTCAAACTGAAACCGGAGCTTCATCAACCCCACGATTCGTTATTCGGTGATCGTTCCGCCACGCAGATGGAAGGTCGCCCCCTCGTGGGGCGGTTCCTCTGTCGAGGTTACGAAAACCTGAAGATCCGTTTCGGATAAATGCTTCAACAAGAATTGCCGGCGGCCCTTATCCAGCTCCGAAGAAAAATCATCTAAAAGCAGAATGGGCCGATGGCCAGTATGACTGCGAAAGAGATCAATCTCACAAAGCTTCAGAGCAATGAGCGCGGATCGGACTTCCCCTTGGGAACCATGCCCTTTCAAAGGCATTGTGCCGAACACGAGCTCGAAGTCATCCCGGTGAGGTCCCACCAGAGTGCTGCCCGCTCTCCACTCCGCATCTCTGCGAACGTGAAGCGATTCTCGAAACGAATTTCTTAAAAAATCTATGAGCCCCGCCTCAGATTGTAAAGCAAAATGACCGGGGTCAATTCGTTCGGAAGTGTCCGAATTTATTTGCTTTTTATCAATCCAAGAGGACTTGAAAAATGCGCGCAGTTCCAATGGTGTTTCCACGATTTTCTTGAGCCGCGCATTGAGAATTTCATTAAGACGGGCAAGCCACTCGACGCGAAGTTTTGTGATTTTCACGCCTTCTTGGATCAAGGGTTCGGTGAACCCATCCAAAACGTCCGCGGGAACCGGTCGAGATTCTTTTAAAAGCGCGTTTCGCTGCTCCAGAAGCTTCGTATAGCGCGAAAGCGCCTTCAGGTAGCTTGGGTCCTCGGCCGAGAGCGCCCGATCCAAATACTGGCGCCGGCCGGCGGGGTCGCCCCGGATCAAATCATGGTCGGCGGGATTAAAAACGATGGAGTGAAAGCCCAGTTCAACTTGTCCGAAGCGACTCGAGAGATACTGCGTCGAACTTCGAATCGGTTTTCCATCGATGAATGCTGTTTTGGTCGCGCGTTCGTTTGCTTGAGCAAAAGTTACCTTTAAACTCGTGCTCCAGTCACCCTCACCCGCCGAACAAGAAACTTCCGCCCAGGGTTCATCAAAACGAATTACTTCGTCTGACCTCGCTCCTCGGAACGATCGGAGCGTTGAAAGATAACTAATCGCTTCAAGGATGGACGTTTTTCCCTGACCATTATCCCCAATGAAAAAATTAAGGTGACCATCGGGCTCAATCCGAAGTTCAGGAATATTTCTAAAATTTCGGATGACGATTTCGCGGACCTTCAATCGCTACTCAAATGCGCATCGGCATGATGACGTAGGTGTGGTTCGGCTGGCCTTCGCCCTTTAGAATCCCAGGACTCAGGTGATCCTTCAAATGAAGCTCAAGCGTCTCGGTTGGTGTGACAGCAAGACAGTCGAGCATGTACTTCGCGTTGAATCCCACTGAAATAGGTTCGCCCGAATAGTTCACATCGACTTCTTCCTTTGCTTCTCCCATGTCTGGGTTGCTCGAATAGATCGTGAGATTTCCTTTTTGAATGGAGAATTTTACACCCTTTGATTTTTCGTGAGCAAGAAGGCTGACGCGCTTTAAGGCGCTATAAAAGGCTTCCTTATCGACCTTCACCACTCGATCGGTCGATTTTGGAATCACTTGGCGATAATCCGGATACTCGCCTTCGATTAAGCGAATGAACAAATAGGATCCGTTATGGTGAGCAAAAATGTATCCGCGCTCAAAAGCGATCCCGATATTTTCTTCGGCTTCGTCCAAAAATTTTCGAAGCTCCGAAAGTCCTTTTCTCGGAATAATCACGCCGCGTTTCATCTCCGGCATTTTCTGGAAAACTTCTGAGTCCATGAACGCAAGACGATGACCGTCGGTGGAGGTCATGCGCATGACGTTTTTTTCGATGGGTTCAAGATAAACGCCGTTCATGAGGTATCGAGTTGCGTCCGTTGAAACCGCAAAAGAGGTGCGGTCGATCATTTCGCGTAAGGTATCTACGCGAGCATCCACATATTTTTTTTCTTCAAACGCAGGAAGCGCTGGGTACTCGGCTGCTGATAGGGAGACCACTTTGAATTTTGATTTTCCACAAACGATCTCTACCCAATCATTATCTTTTTTCGTGATTTCCAAAGTGTCCTGAGGAAGTTCTTTCACGATGTCTAAAAACGCCTTTGCCGAGAGAGTGATTTTTCCTGATTGAGAGGATTGAACAGGAAGAACAATTTTAATTCCTACCTCGAGGTCGGTTGCGCTCAATGAAAGTTCTTTTCCTTCAACCGAGAAAAGAACGTTTGCGAGGATCGGTACCGTGTTTTTCTTTTCAACAACGGATTGAGCTTTTACCAAAGCTTCCAAGAGAGGATTTCTATGAATGGTGAACTTCATGGTCTTCTCCTATCCCATGCCTTGATGAGGCTTTCCAAGCGTTGATTCCAGCTCTTCTCGAGAGGCCAAATCTCCTAGAAGAGTATTAATATAAAAGAATAGTAGTCGTAGTAGGGGACGTGGATTTGTGGAAAACCCACTTAAGTCCTAGAAAAACAAAACTATTCTAGGAGAAATACTGCTGTCTAAGAATCGGGGATAAGCGACTCAAAAACGGGGATATCTCTCGAAAAATCATACTGACCACGATATCCCGACCCTTTCAACAAGAGTCTGTGGATCGAGTCAAAAAAACAGCCAAAATCACTCAAATAACAGAGTAAAAAGGGTCGGAAATGACCCCAAAACCCCGAGATTTCCACAGCCTTTGATTTTCTTTGGGGATTTTATGCAGGTGAAAAGGACCTACACGCCTGTGGATCTGTGTGTTTCCGAAAAGAAACGCAGCAATCCTAGAGACTTAGTTCGGCGTCGCCTGTGGATAAGTCGGGGACGTCTCTGGGGATAAACCAAATCCGTCGTGGGGGAATCTCACAAAATCCACAGCGCAATCCCAATGAATTCCACAGAAACATGAAAAGCTGAGTAAATCCCTCTCTAGGAATGCCTCATTTTTCCGTTTTCTGGGCACACGAGGACACAATAACAATTCTCGAGATGAATCGCAGGGTGTGGGCCTAATTTTTAGAGGAGATTTTGGATCGCTTCGACGGCGTCTTTGATGTCGTGCTCGGACTCGATCTTCTTTTCGATCTCTCGGCACGCATGAATGATCGTCGTATGGTCGCGACCGCCGAAGTATTCGCCGATCTCTTTGAAGCCCAGGCTTGTGTACTTCCGGATGAGGTACATCGCGATCTGACGAGGGCGCGCGACACTTCGTTGTTTAGAATTCGACTTAAAATCCGAGGATTTCAGCCTAAAATGCTTAGCCACCGCCGATTGAATGGATTCAACCGTGTAGGTCGAGCTCTGCTCAGGAACGACGAGCTTTAATTGCTGTTTTGCGAGATCAATCGAGAGTTCCGCTCCCGATAGCGACGCGTGGGCTTGAAGTTTGATCAAGACACCCTCGAGCTCGCGGACGTTCGACTTAATATAGGTCGCAAGGAAAGTTGCAACATCGTCTGGAAGGTAAATATCATCGCGTTCTGCTTTTGCTTTTAAAATCGCGATCCGCGTTTCGATTTCGGGTGGCGTGATGTCGGCGATCAAGCCCCACTCGAAGCGTGTTCTCAGGCGTTCTTCGAGACCTTCGATCTCTTTTGGAGGACGATCGGAGGTCAGAACGATCTGGCGTTTTGCAGAATGGAGCGCATTGAACGTGTGGAAGAACTCTTCCTCGGTGCGCTCTTTTCCAGCGATAAACTGGATGTCATCAAAGAGAAGAACATCGTAAGAATCGCGGTATTTTTTACGAAACTCGGTCGTTTTCCCGTGTTGGATCGATTCGATGAGCTCGTTCACGAAGCGCTCGGCCGAGATATAGAGGACGCGCGCGGATGGGTTTTTCGCTAAAACATGGTTTGCGATTGCGTGCAGAAGGTGTGTTTTACCCAGACCCGGCTGTGAGTAGAGGAAAAGCGGGTTGTATTGCGTCGCAGGATTCTCAGAAACAGCAAACGACGATGCGTGCGCAAATTGATTCGATGCGCCGATAACAAAAGTTTCGAAAGTATAGCGAGGGTCAAAGGAAGAGATTTGCACAGGTCGCGAAGAAGCACCCCAGAGCAAATTTGAATCACCGATCGGGTCACCAAAGGCGGAAACTTCTTGAGCACGAGGAGGCTGAGGCTGTGAAGAACTCGAGGAGTTTGACGATTGAACGAGCGCCTCAGAGTGCGGCTCCATCGCGGGAGCGACACCATCGAGGGGAGAAACGACGAGTTCAACTTCGCAATCACGGCCTAAAACACGTGAAAAAGCGCCTTCTAATTGGCTCCCGAAGTGATCGCGAACCCATTGAGCGGAAAAATCTCTTTGAGCGCCCAAGCGAGCCAACGCAATGGATTCATCCTCTTTCAAGGAAATCAAACGCAGCGGTTCGATCCAAAGTTTTAACTGTTGGGGGGTGACACTTCCGTCCGATTCGAGGGCCTTGTACACAGCCTTCCAAAGCTCGGACCAGCGGGATTCATCATTTCTGAACATACTCATTTACTACCTACAACCTGAGTGAGGGTATTCGGGTAGCACAGGGAATTCGACTTTGACAACAGCCCCTGACAGGTCCTTGACAATAACACGGGGTCCCGATATCCAAATCATCCACTTAAGTTTTAGAGGAAGTTATGAAACGTACACTCCAACCTAGCCGCACAAAACGCCGCCGCCGTCACGGATTCCGCGCGCGTATGAAGACCAAAAATGGACAGAAGGTCCTGAAGCGCCGCCGCACACGCGGACGTAAACGTCTCGCTACAAAAGTTGCTTCGAAATAAGTCTTTCGGCCCCGAACACCGACTCCACCAAAATTGGGAGTACCGTCGTTTCTTTCAAGGGAGTGAAGTTCTCCGCTTGAAGACGTGTGCTATTTTTCGCATTCACAATGCAGAGGGATATTTTCGTCTCGGCATCACCGTGAAGGCGCGTTGCAATTCCGTTGAAAGAAATCGAGTGAAACGACGCATTCGAGAGTCTTTTCGCCTTTTGAAAGATTCCTTAGGCGGCTACGACTACAACGTTGTTGTGTCGGATAAAAGAAAGCTGGATTTTACTTACGCACGGCAGCTTTTTAAGGAACTGACCGAGGAATTTCCACGTGAACTCCATCGTTTTAAAGCTACTCGTCCGGCTGTATAAGTTCTTGATTTCACCGGCGCTTCATTTCATCGCGGGCCCAGGCCAAGGATGTCGATTTCATCCGACCTGCAGTCAGTATTATGAGGAAGCGCTCGAAAGACATGGAGTGATCCGAGGAAATGTTCTCGGGCTCCGCCGAATCAGTCGCTGTCACCCATTCGGGGGACAGGGTTTTGAT
>CAYOJT010000076.1:0-10648 GCA_964404365.1 uncultured Bacteriovoracaceae bacterium | reverse complement strand
GTAGTGAGTCCGAAAAATCTCTTTTTCTATTTGAGTATTCTGAATGCAGCCAGAGCCAGCGCCGGGGTCGCACCTCCCAGCGATTACGAAACTGTTTCAGATCAACGTTGGGGGCGTGCTCGCATGATAGTCTTTCAGCATATGAGGATTTTGATTTTTTGTTTGGGCATCGCAAGCCTGGCGGCTGGGTGCGCCTACGATATGAAGAAGAAAGAGTTTTACCCGGAAGTGGGGATTCTTCCCGTTGTGACCTCGATTCGTGGTGCTCGTGAGGCTCGGGAAGAGGATGAGAAGCGGGATCGGACGTCGATTCATTTGGAATGTACATTTTTATTTGAGGGCGAAACTGCGCCTCAGACTGCGCCCTGCGGGAAGGTCACGTTCGTTGTATTCAATGCTGAAGGGAAGGAAGTGGCCCGTAAAATTCCGGATGAGAGGGGGAAATTGGATTTCTTTCTTCAGGGGACCGCCCGATACACGATTCGGCCCGAAGTGAAGAAAAGTTGGAAGGTCTCCGTTAATCCGGAGGCTCCGCTTCAACTGGGCGATACAGTTCGAATTACGCTTATCCCTCAGTAGGGCGGAAATTCGCAGCCGACGTTCTTCCGGCTATCGGTTGCTCCAGAAATAATGAGCGAGGAAAGCGGCGCCTAGCACGATCCGATAGATCGCGTAGCGCTTTACGCCGACTCTGGGGATCTGCCGTAAAAAGCTATGAATGAAGAAAAACCCTGCTAAGCACGAGGTCACAGTCGTTACGAAAAATGTGAGCTGCGAAACACCTTCGCCCGCAGTTTGAAAGCCGTTCGCTTTCCAGTGGGTCAGGCACATGGCGATCATGAGTGGGGTCGCGGAATAGAGAATGAATTTTGAAGCCCCTTCACGGCTGAAGTTTCGGAAAAATGTGATCGTTAATGCCCCGGTCGTTCTGCCTACCCAGGGTAGAATCGCAGTAGATTGAAAGATCCCGAGTAAGAGAGCGTCGACCCAGTTCCAGTCGTAGTGATTTTTATTTTTTCGAGTGTAGCCATCCAGGAACCACGGCAGCAATCCGCTTGCCATGAAGATGCTCGCATAGATGACGGGCTGTTCTTCCAGTGTTGGAACCTGATTTCGCAGGAAAAACCAGGCCGTGATCGAAACGGTCGCGGAAAGCGCCACAAAGAAGGGCATGCGTTCATCAATCGCCATCGGCTTTCGGCGATAAACCACAATCTGAAGAAATGAAGAGAAGTGGCTGAGAAAATCGTGCCGAAAGTAGAGAACGAGCGATGAGCCGAGTCCTAAGTAAAGTGCCGACCGGAGAAGTTCTGAGGGGGGGCTCCAGCCAAAGAAATGATCTAAGAAAAATTCGTGCGCAGCGGGCGCGACAGGAAAGATTTCTGAAAAAACAGAGATCACGGCCGTAACGACGGCTTGGAATGTGGTCATGAGTTGAGTGTAGTAGTGGCCGCTTCCTCTGTGAAGTCAAAACGTTGCGATTCAGCGGGAATCAGCGATACTGAAAGGGAGTGAAAACACGCATCCTTCTCATCGCGCTTTGTCTTCCTGGCTTGAACCTGCTAGCTGCAGAGCCTCCAAAAGAAGAAAAATTCCCACCGCTTTGGGAAGTGCCCTATCAAATTAGCGGGCCGGGCGAACGATTCTGTCGTGCGATGCTCGCCGCTGGCACTGGAAAGGGTCAGATCATTGGGGCTGATTACACGTCGGAGTTTACCTATGCCGTTCGCGTCCATGGAAAGATAATCCTTCGGGACTGGACTCTCGATGTCGACGGACGGCGCATTGAGCGCGATCCGACCGGTGCCTTCGTTTTCGTCAGCCCGCTCAAAGCGGCGCGAGGAGAATTCGAAATGGTCGCGCGCTCGTCGGGTGGATTGATCGAGCGGTGCACAGTTGTAGTCGATTATAAGTCTCGCTACATGGAGCTTCCGACGAAAGAGCTACTGAGCAGTGGCTCTTCGGGCGAGTTTTTCTTCGGGCCGCATTTCGTTCGATCGAAATGGTCCGTCGCCGGAGCAGAGCTCACCCAAATACAGCTCGGGATGCGGTTTGGATTCAATGATTATCGGCGCGAAGATTATTTAGCCTATTCGTTCGAAGGCCTCGGGACCCTCGGAGCTCTTAGTAAAAGTGCGGGCACAGCTCAGATGAATACCTATCAGCTTTCAGCCAGGATCGGGAGGCGAATCACTCCGCCAGACCGAAGGCTCGTCATCGTACTTCTGGCAGGTGCTCAGTATTTCACCTCGACCGGAAGTATGAACGAGCTCTTTAAGAATAAGATCGGCGTCACGTTCTATCCGACCTTGGATTATCGAAATCGAGAAGGAAGGGTTTTTCAGTTTTACGTGAAATACGTGCCTTACTTAGATGGGATTCGACTCTTTGGAGCAAAAAATTCTGAGCTAGGACTGGGTATCGGATACGACGGAATTTGGAAAAAGTTGAAGCCGGATGACACCTGGGTTCGGCTCGGCGTCCGTTTCGATATTTCGAAATCAGATCTTCGATCGAACCTGGGTAATCCGGGTACCTATACGGCCTACACGACCAGCTTTGTATTCAGTTGGTGACGTCAAAATCCCGTCACCATTTCTTCTCTTAGAATTCCTCGCGTCTCGCTGAAAACTCTGAAAAAATAGAAGGGTGAGAGTGTCTCGGTGGCTCATCAAAGGTCTGGTCGGAATTTCCATAGTCGCCCTCTGGGTTTCAGAGTCGCGCGCGAAAGCACCCACCACATCTCAGGTCACAGACCCTGAAGTCTTAAAAGCAATCGAAGCCACAGAAAAACAATCCGAAATCAATGAGGCGACGAACCCCGTTTGTCCAACCTGCGAAACGGCCGGGACGCCCACCCCAGTTGGAGAAGAACTGAAGCTTCCTCCCCGCGATGACTGTTGGGACGATACAGCGATTCACAAGTTCATCATGGAGTCCGACTTCTCGAAATCTCCTGAAATCGTTTCACGAAAAGAGTGGGGCGCGAGACCGTACTCGAAGGGTGGCGTTAAAAAGGTTGTAGTCGGTAAAAACGGCAAAAAAACGGTCGTCACTACGCGCTCGAACAGACCTCAACCCTTAGTGAAAGATGCCGAAGGACCCTCCACGATTGTGATTCATCACACCGCCGGTCCTGAAAAAACCTACGGTATTAAACAAATTCAGTACGACCACCAACACCGTAAGAAGCCCATGCCGGATATCGGTTACCATTTTGCGATTGGGTTTGATCCTGATCGGAAGAAATGGGTGATCTACGAGGGTGTCGAAAAGAACGCGCGCATCGTGACTCCAGAGGGGATCAAAGAAATTCTCGGTTATGGCAGTCATGCCTTTAAGAAAAATTCGAATCGCATCGGAATTGTGCTCATGGGTCAGTACGATTCGAAACAGCAGGCCGATTTCGATAGTAAACACCCTCCAAAGCCCGATCCTTTGAACCCCATTGTTCCGAAGACGGAAGGTGATAAGCGCCCTCCTCCCGAAGCCGTGCAGCTTCTGGGGCAGCTTGTGAATTCCTTAATGAAAGAATATCCGACGATTCGAGATATCACTGGGCATGGATCTGGATTCCACTACACCTGTGCTTCGGATTCTGATGGAGCGATCCCCGGTGAAAACGAAGAAGATGATGATGCTGAAACTGGAGAGGGTGTCCCGCGTCCAAAAGATGCAGATCTCCTCGCACCGAACTACAGCGTGCCATCGACCACAAAGTATGAAGACCTCCGTTATGATCCCGACCCGAATAAGATGGTGAAAGAGGCGTATACTGTCACCGTGAAGGGGAAGAAAGTTAAGAAGTATCGGATGGTCCGCGCTCCTCGTTATACGGAATGTCCAGGCGACCACGTCTATCAAATCGTCGAATCCATGCGCACGAAGTTTTTAGGCGAAGGAAAAGGTTTCTTCGTAAACGAAGATGCAAAAAAGGGTGTGCCCGGGTTTGCGTGCCTGGTCCAGAGGGGGCTCGCGACGCCATCTCCGTCCCCTGAGCCGACGGCGCAGCCAACGCCCGCCCCGGTTGTAGAAGTAAAAGTGAAACAACCGGTTCAGAAGGCGCCCGTAAAGAAAGCTCCTCTAAAAAAGCCAGTGGTACCGGTGAAGTCGCAACCGAACGGAAGGACAGGGTGACCAGATGAGGTTTTATCTCGCACTCTGTATGACCGCTTTGATTTCTCTCAGTGCATTCGCCGCTGAGGGTGATGAGGTTTCGAGCGCCGTTAAGAAACAAGTCACGGCTGACATCCAAGTCTATTTCGATGCCTTCAAAAAAGGGGACTATGCGCTTTTGAAAAAGAGCGCGAGCCCGAAATACCTGAAGGACTATGGGCCAGAGGCCGCTCTCAGGAAGACCTTAGAAGCAGCGAAAGGCGGGGCTATTGGTTCGGCCTATGAAATTACGCGCGTAACCGAAGGCGAAAAGAAGAACGAGATCTTCGTCATGTGTGTTCAGAAGAATTCGGAGTCGGTTGTTACTCAGAAGCGCCTCATCAAAATGGTCAAAATCGGGAAGCATTTTCTCGTCGATGAACTTCGCGGTACGGGTGATATCTAAATTCCTGACGCGATCCGCATAATTTCCCCGGGTAGTTTACTTTTCCAAATAACGCCTCTAGCCTGAATGACATGAAAACCTTACGTCACGTTCTTGTCGCTCTGTCGTTCTTTGTGCTTTTCAATGCCCAAGCAGCTGTAGCGCCTGGCCCGTTCTCGACTCAAAACGCGGAATACAAATTTCCCGCCCAAGTTTATCCCGAGATTCGCTCCGATATGGAAACGGAACTCTGGGCGAAGGTTTTCTGGCCAGCTAACTCGCCATCATCCACTAAACTTCCGATTCTCTTCTTTTTGCACGGAAATCACGCCACTTGTGGTGAAGGCGAAAAGCCTCGTAGTGATTCGAGTTGCGAGTATTCGGAATCTGGAACCTGTCCATCCGGCTACGTCATCACGCCGAACCATGAAGGTTACAATTACGTCGCAGAAAATCTCGCAAGCTACGGCTTCATCGTCGTTTCCATTAACGCGAACCGCGGCATCACCTGCACGAGTGGTGAGGGCGGGGACTGGGGCGCGAATATCGCGCGTGGACGCCTCATCTTAAAACACATGGAGCAGTGGGCGCTTTGGAATGCGAACGGCGGAATGCCAGCCAGCCTGACCGCTGATCCGAACCTCTTTAAGGGACGCGTATCTTTCAACCACGTAGGTATTATGGGTCACTCACGGGGGGGCGAAGGCGCGCGCGCGGCGATCACTGAGTATCATGACGCGGGTAGCGCATGGCCCGCGAAGATCCCGGGCTTAAATATCGAGGCGATCTATGAGATCGGCGCTGTGGATGGCCAGACGGATCGAGTGCTTGATGCAAAAGGCGCGATTTGGAATCAGCTTCTTCCAGCCTGTGACGGTGACGTTTCAGATTTGGAAGGTGCGAATCCCTTTGATCGGATGATCAAGGATCTGTCCGAACCGGCTACGGCTCAGAAGTCTTTAACGCTCATCTATGGAGCGAATCACAACTTCTTCAACACCGAATGGCAAACCAGCGATTCCTACGAGGGCGCCTGCTTCAATCACAAAGAAATCTGGACAGAGACCCCTTGGATTGAAAACAAACAAGCAGCTGTGAACCTTGAGCTCATGAGCCGATTCTTTCGCGCGCACGTGGGTGAATCGAAGGACAAGGCGCTGTCTGAGATCTTCGATCCGATGTTCCCGCTCCCGAGTGACGTTACTTCAATTACACGCGTAGATCGCGACTTCGTTTTGAGTCCAAACGAGCAGGTGAGTTACCGGATTGATGAGTTCACCCAAGAAAAGGGTAAGACTTCTCGTATGAACGAGGAGCGAGTCTTAGGTGCTCTCATGGTCCAAAACGTTGGCGAGCAATCTCAAGTCGAATGGGCGCAAGCTTCAAATGGAAATGCATTTGAAATCGACGCGCATTCGGGACCGATGGATTTCACGGCATTTGATACCGTGGAATTCCGAGCATCGCTGGGTGAGGGTGTGATTCTCACCTCCGGTGAAGCGGACTTCTCGATCAGTCTGGTTGACTCATTCGGAAAAGAGTCGAATCGTGTGAAGCTTTCAGATTTCGCCGAACTCGACACGAACGGAACTGATGCGCGGAAGCTTTTCCAAGCGGTCCGTATTCCGCTTTCTGCATTCAGCGGGTTTGACGCGAAAATGGGTAAGACGGTTCGTTTCACTTTCGATCGCGTAGCGAGTGGGAAAGTGTTTCTATCGAACCTCTGGCTCGTAAAAGCGCGCTCCTCGATTCCGGCGACTCTGGCATCCTATTCGACCGAAACCCTGCCGATGACCCAATCGAGCGTGAAGCGCATCCTCCAAGAGCGCGGGCCACGCACGAAAATCACCCGCATCAAGCCAAGCCGCTCAAAAACGAAATGGGTACGCGAGGAACATACGGAAGCAGGCCCGAGCCGATCGGGATTTCGATTCCGCGTTTCGAGCGAAGTACCTTTCTTGCCTAAGGACTCGCTCCTGACGCTTGTGGTGGGGGACAAACACTTCGTCGCTTCTCGTTTCGAAGATTATAAGACGCTCAAGACCGTGAGCTTCTTTGTTTCGGACAAAGATTACCGCGCGATTCAGCGATTGAACGATCGCACGGCACATGTGGTGTACAACTCGATGACGACGACTTCTCAGATCTGGGACGTCCAGTTCTAGGAGCGATCGATTCGTAGAGTCCGAAAAACTATAAGAAATTTAAGGATCTAGCCCGGATTCTGAAGGGAAGGGATGACGCCTTTTTTACGCTATGCGCATCCGGGCGAGTTCGTCTATAATAGATAGCGAATCTGAGGAGCGTTGCGAGGCGGTTCTTCATGGCCGACAAAGGTCGGTCCCGCCCTAGGCTCAGATTCTGATGACCCAACGACGCTCACCTAATTATTTCGCTGAATAGAGCGAGAAAGGTGAGGCGCCAGATGGGCATCCTCAAACAAACTACCCCTAATAACGATTACGTCATCGCGGATATCGGTCTTGCAGACTGGGGCCGTAAAGAAATTCGAATCGCGGAAACCGAAATGCCAGGCCTCATGGCAATTCGCGAAGAATTCGCGGCGAAAAAGCCTCTGAAAGGCGCTCGCATCACGGGTTCCCTCCACATGACGATTCAGACTGCAGTTTTGATCGAGACGCTTCAAGCTCTCGGCGCTGAAGTGCGCTGGGCATCTTGTAATATCTTCTCGACTCAAGACCATGCGGCAGCTGCGATCGCTGCAGGTGGCACGCCGGTTTTCGCCGTAAAAGGTGAAACGCTGAAGGAATACTGGGATTACACCCACCGAATCTTCGAATGGCCTGATAACGGCTATTCGAACATGATCCTAGACGATGGCGGAGATGCGACACTCCTCCTGCACTTGGGATCCCGTGCCGAGAAAGATATTTCTGTTCTTTCGAAACCGACTTCGGAAGAAGAAACGATTCTTTTTGCGGCGATTAAAGAAAAACTGAAGACCCAGCCGACCTGGTACTCTTCGCGTCTTTCGAAAATCAAAGGCGTCACAGAAGAAACCACGACGGGTGTTCACCGTCTCATTCAGATGCACGAGCGCGGCGAATTAAAATTCCCGGCGATCAACGTGAATGACTCAGTCACGAAATCGAAATTCGATAACCTCTACGGATGCCGTGAGTCTTTGGTTGACGGAATTAAACGCGCAACCGACGTGATGATCGCAGGTAAAGTGGCCGTAGTCTGCGGTTACGGTGATGTGGGTAAGGGTTCGGCTCAAGCGCTTCGCGCGCTTTCGGCCCAAGTCTGGGTCACCGAAATCGATCCGATCTGCGCGCTTCAAGCTGCGATGGAAGGTTACCGCGTGGTGACGATGGACTGGGCTGCAGATAAAGCCGACATTTTCGTCACGACGACTGGAAACTTCCACGTGATCACTCACGATCACATGAAGAAGATGAAGGATCAGGCGATCGTCTGTAACATCGGTCACTTCGATAACGAAATCGATGTCGCGTCCCTTGAGAAGTACAAGTGGGAAGAGATCAAGCCACAAGTCGATCACGTGATCTTCCCAGATAATAAGCGAATCATTCTCTTGGCGAAGGGTCGTCTTGTGAACCTGGGGTGTGGAACCGGTCACCCAAGCTACGTGATGTCGTCGTCGTTTGCGAACCAAACGATCGCGCAGATCGAGCTTTTCACCCAGACCGAGAAATATCCGCTGGGTGTTCACGTTCTTCCGAAGCACTTGGACGAAAAAGTCGCGCGTTTACAGCTGAAGAAGTTGAATGCGGAATTGACCGTTCTTCGTCCAGATCAAGCGAAGTATATTGGTGTGCCGGTCGAGGGTCCGTATAAAGCGAACACGTACCGCTATTGATTTTTAGGATTAAAAAAGCAAAAGGCCCGAGACGTGAATCGCGTCTCGGGCCTTTTGCTTTCAGAAAGATTCTTTTAGTTGTGAACAGGCGGCAGCGGACGCGGACCGCCATCTGGGCAGTAGCTGCCACATCCTACGATACAGCCGTTCTTATCGTAGCTCGGCTGAAATACGCACGGAGGTGCGGGTTGTGCGCAGGATGGGGGAGGAGGACAAAGGTCAGCGTCCTTCGGTTTACAAACGAGTTGTCCACAAGGATTCGAGCATCCATTACCGAGATCGACGGGCTCGTAATGACAGCCTTCTGGAGGAGCCGCGCACGCGTAATCCGGACAAGGATCATCCTTCACGCACTGACAGAGATTGTAGTCTTCATGTGTACCTGCAGCGCAGGCAACTAAGAAATTACATGCAGCCGGCGGAGTAGGTGTTGGAATATTTCCCTGATCAATGATGATCCGGGGAGGCTTTTTCGCCATATTATTTTGGGCGCTTCCCGAGAATGCGTGCGCATTCTGCGCGCCAAAAATAGTGATCAGTGCTCCGATAGCTAAGAATTTCAATGAGTGGTTAAACCCCATAGTTTTCCCTCGTCTCACTATTGTCGCCGAGTTTAACAGTGTTCGTAATGTGTCTTTCGCGACACTCCGAATCTGTAATGGTCTATAGGGGCTTTAAGGACTTATTTGAGTTTAGTAAGCGCGGACTGATACGAAACGGTATCCGTAATCGTCCAACCCATGATGCTTTGGGTGAGGGCCTCGACTTCGTCAGTAGTGACTGGTTTTCCGCTGACGTAGTCCGCGTAAATGCGAGCTGCTTCGTGAACTTGAGTTCCACACTGATCTTCCTCAGTAAGGCTCACGTAAAACGGGTTATAGATTTGGATTGAGATCCAGCTGCTATAGACTGCGATCGGGATCTGATTTCGTATGGGCGTTTTCGTCGAGAATGCGAAGGGAAGGAGCGGGGTTCTTCCGTTCGTCGCGTAGTACGAAGCGGTCGCGATCGAAGCTGAAAGCGGGAGGTCCTTTAAAATTTTATAGTCGTCGAGGTTCGGAATTAAAACGCGAGTAACTGTGACCGCATCTAAGAATTTAAGCCAAAGTTCTTTTTGACTTGAAGTGAAGAGGTCGGAATCCTGAATCTTCTTTCGCGCGCACGAAAAGAAGTTTCGGTCCAACTCCGTTTTTCCAACAAATTTGAAGCGATCGGTTTCTTTGATGATCGCGTAAGCATCCCAAGCCTCGGTGTGGATGCTTTTCACTTCGTCAGCGCTTAGGCCGTCGATTAAACGAAGGACTCCGTCTTTCGTCATCACGGCATTTCCACCGCCCGTGGAGCCCGGGCCTGTGCGTTCCGCAAAGGCAGGGGTGGAGCTTTCGATCGCCAAGCTCACGGAAAAAATCGCAAAAACAGCTGCAACAACAACACGACTGGCGGAG
The DNA here is from genome assembly GCA_964404365.1 of uncultured Bacteriovoracaceae bacterium. Lineage (GTDB taxonomy): Bacteria > Bdellovibrionota > UBA1018 > UBA1018 > UBA1018 > JACMQW01. Next base: position 819 of record CAYOJT010000076.1, on the reverse strand, counting down.
TTTTTCATACGCATGGGAATTTACATTACCTGAGTAATTTAGTCAACAAATGTTGACCAAACTGAGTGTTTTAAAGTTCGGGATCCGTTAACTGATGGTGAAAGTCATTAACTTAATGATATCATTACGATTTATATGTTCCGTAACGACGCCCGTGTGAGCCTATTTCTTTTGGACAGCAAGGCCTTCGCGCTTGGTTGTGGCCCCGCAACCCGGGTTAATGTGGGATCTTCGGACGCGATGATTTTTAACTGCTTTTGAACATGGGCCTGCTTCAGGAGTGAGGCGAATTCTTGGGTCAACTCGCGCTCCACTCGGACCATGGCTAGATTGAAGTCTTCGTCAGCGGTTTTCGCCATCATTTCCAGGATGAACTCGAGTTCCTGAGAATAGTTACTTCTCGCTTTTAGCCCTGCGAAGAGAGGGTCGCTGTTTCTGAGGACCGATGCCTTGTATTCTTGTGCTGAGGTAAACTTCTGACTTTTCAGGATGTCCTTATCTCTTGTTTCGGCTTTGAAGAGCGTGCGAAGTTTTCTTGTGAATTCAAAAGCGTTCGCATTTTTCGGGGCTTTCAGAAACTCGAGGTCTTCGAGCGTGTTTTCTCTAATCCAGCTGTAAAATAGGTTGATTCGTTTGGTTTTGGAGAGCGTGCCCTGCAGTGGGTGGCGTTCTACGAGCGCCTTTCCAAGTCGTTCGGAGAATCCTGGGAATTCGTCGATGAGAATCACGTCGAATCCGTTTTCCGCGGCATAGTACATCTTTCCTGTGTAGCCGTTGTGGCCATACAGGCTGTGGGCCAGGGGGTAGAGTTTTCCATCC
>CAYOJT010000075.1:0-10662 GCA_964404365.1 uncultured Bacteriovoracaceae bacterium | reverse complement strand
CGATCACATCGAAAAAAATAGCTCAAAATGGCTTCTTTTTAATGTTTCAATCAACTGAAAGAATTGCCGAGTGGAAGACTCATTTTTGCGGAGAAATTTACCGCCTAGGCACGCACACAAAATTAGATAAACTGATTCAATTAGCATTCACAATGGTTTGCGCACTTGCCGAGATAGATCGCGAGCCGAATGAAAAGCCATGGAGGGCTTCCTATGCGTCCCAGTTCGAATTTCGCGATAATTCAGGCTCTTTTAGTATCACTTCCACTTTCGCTTACGGCAGCCGCGTCTACGCCGCCCGGGAAAATCACACCCAAAGTGATTTATGGAAATGACGACCGTCTCGACCTCTATCAAGTTCAAAACTCACAGCAACTTGAACTCGCCTCCTCCACAGTGATGTTGATCGATCACAACGCGATTACGAAATCCGGAAATCGCTACAACATCACCTCAAAAACCTTCGGCCAAGATTTTGGTCTCTGCCCTGAGGAACCGTTTTACGACGAGCCCTCTCCCGGTTTCTGTTCTGGATCCCTGGTCTCGGAGGATCTCGTCCTCACCGCCGGCCACTGCATTCAGACCCAAAACGACTGTGACAACACCCGCTTTGTATTCGGCTTCGGAGTCGCGACGGCTGGCGTCTACCCAACGAGCGTACCGGAGGACGATGTTGTCGGCTGTAAGTCGATCGTTACTCGAAAGATGGAGGGTCAGGGCGCGGATTACGGCTTGATTCGCCTTACTCGTAAGATCTCTCATCGCACGCCACTTCAGGTTGAGCGGAACAGCAGCCTAAAACCCGGTGATCCTGTTGGCGTCATCGGACACCCAAGCGGCCTTCCCACGAAAGTCTCCTTCGGTGCCGAAGTCCGCTCCACCACTCCTGTGGGTTACTTCACCACGAACCTCGACACTTACGGTGGGAACTCGGGCTCGGCGGTATTCAACGGGAATACGGGGCGCATCGAAGGAATCTTGGTTCGAGGAGAAATTGATTTCGTATTGAAAGGTTCTTGCAGGGTCTCTAAACGCTGCGCCGCTAGCGGATGCCGCGGTGAAGACGTGACCCGCATCTCAGAAGTCGCCCCGCTTATTCCACAGTGAATTCGCGCGGCGTTGTTGTCGTAAAAGAAGACGGACGAGGAACTGATTCCTTGTCCGTTTTTTTATTTCTTAGTTTTCGAGGGATCAGCGGTTTCGTTTTCGCGAACGGCCACATCGAGCGCAATACGCTCCGCAAGCGGCGTTCCCTGGTATTCACGCTTGGCGAGTAGCTCTAGAAGATGCTGTGAGCGAAGCGGCTCACCCTTAAAGAGCGTCTTTAGCTTCGCGCTAAAATTCGCGCGCGCACTGGAGGGAGTTCGTTTCTTCCATGTTCCCAGCGGCGTGAGTTCACGCGCCTTCACGGCATCGGACAGATAGATCGGGATCAGAATCTCTTCAATGTATCGAAACAAAAGTGGATCCGTTACCCGAAACGCGAGCTCCAAGCGTGAAAAGAAATTTCGAGGCATCCAGTCCGCGGACGATAGATAGAGTGCTTTCGAATGGCCAAAATAATAAATCCGCGAGTGCTCCAAGAGTCGATCCACGACGCTAATGACACGAATGTTTTCGCTCAGGCCCTGAATCCCGGGAATCAACGAACACGCCCCGCGGACGATCAGATCGATCTGAACTCCTGCTTGTGAGGCCTTATAGAGCTGTTCGATCACTTCCTCATCCACTAGCGCATTCACCTTCGCGACAATTCGCGCCTTTTTCCCATCGCGGGCGGCCTGCGCTTCCTCCTGGATATGCGACAAGAGCCTGCGGTGAAGCCGAGTCGGAGCCGCGACGAGCGCCTTAAAATTCTGAGGAATCTGTTCTTTCGTCACGGAATCGAAGAAATGTCTCGCATCAGAACCGATATCGGGACGCGCCGTCAGAACGGCAAGGTCCGTGTAGATTCGAGCCGTCGCAGCGTTATAATTCCCCGTTGAAATGTGCGTGTACCAAACGTGGAGTCCGTTCGCTTCTTCGCGAGTCACAAGCGCAATTTTTGCGTGGAGCTTCAGCTTCCCAAAGCCATAGTGAACTTCGACGCCCGCTTTTTTCAGCTCTTCCGACAAACGTAAGTTATTGAGCTCATCAAATCGCGCGCGAAGCTCGATCACCACGCGGACTTTTTTCGTCCGCGCAGCGCCCTTTAGGGCCTCCATCACGGCCGATAGAACATCCATGCGGTAAACGGTTTGCTCGATCGATATAACTTTGGGATCCGCACACGCGGTCTGAATAAATCGAACATAGGCATCAAACGAGTCATACGGATGATGCAAGAGAATGTCCTCTTTGTGGATGAACTCAAAAATTTTTGATGGATCATCAAAAATTTTCGGCACCCGCATCTCAAAAGGCGGATGCTTTAACCCGGGCTTCGCTAACAAAATATCCTCTGGACACTGATTAACCAGAGTCCAAAGTCCATGAAAGCCAAACGTCCCAGGCGCCGTTAAGAGCTGACCGGGCTGAAGTTTTAAAATACGAAGGGCTTCGGTTAGAAACTTATCCTCAAATGAGCCGATGTACTGAAGTCGCGCCGGACGGCCCTTGTCACGGCCGCCTAAGCCTGATCGCACGACATCGGGAATGTTCTCAGGATCCTCCTCATCAAGATCGAGCGAAAAGTCGCCGTCGCGAGTCAGCCTCAGTAACCCGATGGGTTCGAAAGTTCCCTCTAAATGGGTAAGGACCAAGTCATCCAGAAAGAAAACGAAAAGTCCCGCTTCGGTTTGTTTTAGGAATACGGAATTCAGCTGCTTTGGAAATTTCAGCCAACGATCGCCCTTCAAAACGAGGGCAAGCTGGAAGTTTTCTAAATCATTTAGGCGCGCGAGAGAAAAAACCTCGGGCGCATTCAGATGCGGGAGAATCTGTTCTCGAAAAACCTCTTCACCGACCGCGTAGCCTGGATCGCCTGGATTCGCATCCCGGATAATGTTGATTCCCGCGCTCTCTAACTCATACGATAAGGATTCGAGTGTGTCGGTTTGGCGACCTACGAACTCCGCTACCGTTTCCAAAATATTATCTCGGATCTCAGCGCGGCGCTCGCTTGCGGCTGGGTCCGTTTTCTGAAGAGTCAGAATCGACTTCGCAAGCGACGAAAATCGAATCATGAAAAATTCGTCGAGGTTCGATGCCGAAATGGCGAGAAACTTCACGCGCTCCAAGAGCGGATTCGATGGATCTCGTGCTTCATTCAGAACCCGCTCGTTAAATTGAAGCCAGGAGAGATCCCGATGGATGAACGGGCTCTGGGGGCGAGAAAGGAGGGACGGCAGAGTGGGAAGAAAACCCAGTTGTGTGGACATCGTATTAGGGACTGCGGGGCACCTTTCTGATCCTATCCCCTTTTCGCCACTTCAGGCGTTAATCTTCTGTCGTGTTTTGGTTAGGAGTAGTCCGCGTGGAGGAATAGCCATGCGTCTCCTGACAGCGCGCCCTTAACATACTGAGCGAAGCCGGCGATCGACCAGACTCCTCCGTTTGTTCCCGTTTTCTCATGTTTTCGCACGCGACGCGGTTTAATTCTTCATATTCTCGAATGAGTGCCACGGGGTATGGTGCTCCTCCGGTTGCAGAATAAAGCTCAGGTTCATCAGAGCTCAGATTTGGGAAAAGCTGGCACTCGTCTCTGAGCTTCGATTTCACATCTCGAAGGGATTCCCCGACTCGATAAAAATCCTTTTGGATCGCAACACGTTCCACAGAGCTACCCTTGATGTAACGATCACAACGTGAAACTCGAAGTCCAAGCTGGACGACAAATTCACGAGCAGTCTTACACTCGTGTTCCACGGCGTCGATTTCGCCGCCTTCACTCTCAAGCGCGGCATGGATGTAACGACCGACCGTTAAACCAGGATCATAGGGGTCCCAGCTTGGCTGGCTAGTAGCGTGAGTGAGCTCGTGAGCCAGATCGAGAGCGGATTCTGAAAGGGATTGATCCAAGCGAAGAATCACTTTCACACTGCGTTCGCGAACCTCTTTACCTGTGTCGGGCTGGTAATGGCGGGTCAAAACCGCATCAGTCCGCGAAACACGGCCAGGGATGATGTATTTTTTAAGTTCGCGCGGCTCAGATAAGCCCCAGAAGCGTACAGCCTTCTCCAGGAGCGCTTTACCCGTTGAAGTTTGAGCCAGAAGGTCGAGCGACGCGAGGATGCGTGTACGCGGATCCGAACGCAGGCTCTGCGAGAGTGTGGTTTCACCCGCACCCGCTGTGAGCACGCTGCTCACTAAGACCCCAATCCCCACTCCCAAGACCCTGATTTTTCTGAACTTCCAAGCGACTTTCATCAAGTGCTTATCGGCGCGATCAGGGGCGCGTTTTAGAGCTGTAAAAACTTTCGACAGTGGACTGCAAATAGGTCAGACAGGCCACACCCCGCCCACCCCCCATAGAGCAAATATTTCAACAGGTTACGACATATCGCATTGCGGCACACTGCTTGCTCTTACTACCGTCAAGGACCCTACGCTCCTGTGGATAAAGAGCAAAGGGCACGCGGCAACAGCAGAGCAGTCGTGAAAGAGAGTTCAGGCAGTGAAAAGTTCAAAGAGTGAATGGAAATTTTCAGCAGCGTTTTTAGGGATCGTCACGGTCGCCTCCATGAGTGCGATCGGCTCGGCGACGAAAGTCAGCCCAGCGAGCCTTCAATCCGCGCTCATCAAAGTCGAAAGCCTCAAGAACTGGGGAATCGGTAATAACAAAAGCTCCACTAAATCTGACATCGACGCCCTCGACGCTTGGAAGCTCGAACAAGGTTCCCGCGGCGTTGTAGTCGCGGTCATCGACACCGGACTCGATGCCACCCACCCTGACTTAAAAGCAAACGTGTACCATGACCGTGAAGGAAACTACGGCTGGAACTACGTCACCAATAAAGCAAACCCAATCGACGATCACGGCCACGGAACACACGTGGCCGGAATCATCGGCGCGACCTCAAACCCGAAGACCGGCATTAGCGGTGTTGCTCAAAAAGTTTCGATCATGTCGGTGAAGTATTACTCCGACGCAAATCCAGGTTCCGTGAACCTCCGAAACACGATCAAAGCCCTCGAATACGCTATCGACCACGGTGCTCGCATCATCAACTACTCCGGTGGCGGACCAGAATTTTCTGAAGAAGAATACATGGCGATCAAGAAAGCTGAAGCAAAAGGCATCTTAATCGTCGCAGCAGCAGGTAACGAGCGCCAAGACACCGATAAACCAGATAACTATTACTACCCAGCCGCATACCGCGTGACGAACATCATTTCGGTGGCTGCTACCGACATCAACAATAAGCTCATTCGCTCTTCGAACTGGGGAAAAACGAAAGTGGATGTCACCGCTCCTGGCGAAAACATCTTCTCGACCCTCCCGGGCGGCCGTTATGGTTATATGACGGGTACTTCCCAAGCTACGGCGTTCGTAACTGGGATCGCAGCTCTGATGCTCGCGCGTAACCCCCAGCTCACGCCTGCGAAAATCAAAGAAATCATCAAAGGCTCCGTCGATCAGTTCGACGACCTAAAAGATAAAGTCGCTTCCGGCGGCCGCGTGAACGCCTACAAAGCGCTCGCAGCAACCGATGTTCCAGTCCGTAAGCTCGAGCCTCGCGATATCATGCGCTCGATCGCGCAAGGTCCTACCGCTCTCTTCCGTAGCTTCATCCCTCAAGTGAAGAAGCCAGTGGAAGCGCCGATGGTCGCCGAGAACGCCGTACAACCGGCCTATCAGCAATCGGAAAAAGCCATCTCGGTACGCATCGAGAAAAGCGGACTCCACAATCAGGGTAAAAAAGACCTGATCCACATCCCAGTTCATTAAGAAATCGGGGTCCCAACCAAGCCTTGCTTGCGCCTGGGACTCGATTCTTGTCACTCGCCCGAGATTCTGAGAAACTCTTCCTAGCCTCATGAAGACGCTTTCCTTTAAACCCAATCGCTATACGCTTGCGACCGTCGCGCTCCTCATTTTGAGTTTCGAGCCGTTCCGATTGTCGTTTTTGTCGCTCATTGCACTCGTCCCCTGGTTTGTGGCGCTCTACAAGGCGGAGTCGAAAAGAGAGGCATTGATTCAGAGCACCTGGGTTGGCTTTTTCTTTACGATCTTTACCTTTTCCTGGGTCGCAGGCTCGGTCAGGGAATTTGGGGAGACGAACTGGTTTGTCGCAGGCCTTGCCCTTGGGGCTTTTGGTTTCATCGGACAACCCCAATTCATGCTCGCAGCGGTACCGATGAGATTCCTGATTCGAAAGTTCTCAGAGCACCCACAGAAATTATTCAGCACTTTTACTCTCTTCCTGGGAATCGCATTTTTCTACTCTGGACTCGACTGGGTACAGCCGAAACTCTTTGTCGATACCCTCGGCCACGCTGCCATCCATTGGGATCGCGCAAAACAGATCGTGGATATCGGAGCCCCCCCTCTCCTCACTTTTGGAATGCTCCTCACAAATCTCGCCCTTTACGATTTATGGATGCGGATGAAGAATCGCGGGGAACCGACGATCTGGGGCGCGCTTAAGATCTCGGTGCCTCTTGCTGTCTTCTCACTCGCATTCTGGACCGCCTCCGTCATTTACGGACAAAACCGAATCGAGCTCGTGAAGTCGCGCCTGGCGAGTCCATTGAAGAAAAATCAAGTGGCCGTCATTCAAGCGAATATTGGAAATATCGATAAGCTCGCGAGCGAGCGAGGTTTCGGTCCTGCCGCGCGAAAAGTAATGCAGGCGTATTATGACGTCAGCGACGAAGCGGTGAACCATCAGCCGAAACCCGATTTTATCATCTGGCCGGAAACAGCGTATCCCTCGTACTTTCGTGGACCTGAAAATAACGGAGATTTCCTCCGCGACCAGGAAATGGAAGCATATGCTCGCACCCGAAAAACCTCGGTCGTTTTCGGCGGCTATGATGTGGACCGACTTCGAAAATCTTACAATTCACTTTTTTATCTTGAGCCAAACGGAAACCTTCAGACCTATCGGAAAACGATTCTCCTGATGTTTGGCGAGTACATTCCGTTTGCAGATTATCTTCCCTGGCTAAAGGAAGCGTTTCCAATGGTCGGATATTTCGGGAAAGGTCCAGGACCGATCATCATCCCGATAGCCGGCCTCAAGACAAATCCTCTCATCTGTTACGAGGGTCTGTTTCCAAGCTTCACTGCGAAGGCTGCGCGCGACGGGGCTGAGATGATCTTAAACGTGACAAATGACTCTTGGTTCGGACCTTACCTTGAGCCCTACTTTCACTTCGATCTGACGACTTTCAGAAGTATCGAGACTCGCATCCCGCAGATTCGAGCGACCAATACCGGCCTCACCGCACTCATTCAACCGGATGGGTCGGTAGTGAATATGGGACCGATCTTTGAAGCAAAAGCGCTCCATTACGAGGTCTCTACGATCGAACCGATCCCAACGCTGCTAAAGGCTTGGGGGGATTGGTTTGGGTGGACGGCTTTTATCATCGGAGTCTTAATTCTACTCGTGAATGTAAGACTTGAGCGCTCGAAACGCGCTGCCCGGTCATAAATCAGCGATTATTCAAAAACCAGATTTAGTGAATCATCTTAGAAGCCATCTCGTCATCGGCTTCCACTGACTCTTGGCGACCGCGGCGGAATCGATCCACGGTCTCTGTATGACGAGTGGGGAAATGATCGAGGATCTCAAGCTGGTCCTCTTTTTCGGACTCCTGGGCGACGATCACGTAAAACACGCCTTCGGTTTTACCCTCTTCGCCTTCGAAGTAGCGAATGAAATTGTACTGATCCGGCTCGCCGTCGTCTGGAGTTTCAGTGACCCAGAGCTCATCGGGTTCTTCTAAGGTCTTCTCTAAGAGATGCTCATAGAGCGGGAATTCTTCTTGCGGGATATCATCGGGCGCGCGAGCGTCGTTCAGCTCCGCCCGAACCGTTTCATTCTGCGACCAATCTTCGGCCAGACGATCCATAAGCACTTCAGGGTTTTCGTTCTGCTTCTTATCGCCACGCTCAGCGGCTACCCCCTCGGGTTTCACCCATTCGATGCGCTCGCCTTTTCGGAAACGATTCACGAGTGCCTGACTCTTCGTTGGGAAGGCTAGGTACAGGAATGAGGGTTCGCCCCGAAGGAATCAACAAATCGCAACACACCAAATCGGCTTCGATGCGGGCTTAAACTCAGAAATTAGAACGTAGCGGGAATCCCCATCATTCGTCCGGTGGCGCCACACCTCATCGGGCTCCTGCAGAGTTACCCACCGGAGGTGTGCGTACTTTTCACGTTCCGAAGCGGAGAGGTCATCCCGGGGCCGAGCCTTTAGGTACTCTTTTTCAAGCGCCTCGATTTCAGGCTGAAAATGATTCGTAATACAATCTTCTGAACAGAAGATCCGACCCACTTCCTCTTCGACAAAGAGGGCGCGGTCTTGGGATAGAAGCGGCTTCGAGCAGGAGACACAGTATTCTTTCGCCGTATCCAGTTTATGATTCGTGCTGTCGGTAGTCTCAGGGGTATTTTCGCGGGCTGGGCGAGCGGCTACTCGCTTAGCGCTCCGAGGGTGCTTACGACGTTCGACTTTTGCCTTCTTGGCAGATTTGCTCATAGACCCTCTCCCGACCTTAATTGTCCCAGGCTCCAAGCCTTGAGTCAAATTGTCCTGCATTGTGTCTGACAAGGTCTTGACAGTTGTGGATAACTTATTTCGGCTTTATCCTAAGAGGTGCGGGGGCATCTGTTTTTCCGTCCCTCACCCGATTTTAAGCGCAGAGTTTTTTGAAACTCAGGATGAGTTTTTAAGACCAGTCGATTCAATCGACGACTCCATGGAAGGAGACAGCCCTTGATTTACATCTCTCAGGAACAAGCAGCCCAGGTTCAGTACCTTCTCGAGCAAGCGATGCAGGGAAATCACATTCTCTTTGACTCCGGAACGCTCAAAAAGATTCTCTCAAAGCCAGCGCCGAAAAAAAGCCAAAAGGATGAAGAAGCCTACCCGGTCGAACATCACATTGAGAAGCTCATGACTTTGAAGACTCTTCCGGAAAAACGCGCCTATCTCGAGCGAATGGATTCAATCACGTTTGAGGCGGTCGTACGCGCCTATTTCAACATCGTCGAAAACACACTCTTCGAAGTAAAGAAGGTCACTCACTAAGATGGAAGTCGATCCGGTCTCCAATAGAATCGCACGCGCTAAGCTTGCAGCTGAAAAAGCAGAGAATGAGGCAAACGACCGCATTCAAAAGGCAGCCCTACGCGTACGTCAAGCTGAGGCTGAGAGCGAGAACCAAATCAAAGAACAACGCGACCGTTTCGAGCGCCAAGCCCAGGGCGAAGCTGCCATCGCCGAAGGCCGAATCGACAACATTAAATCGAAGAACTACGAAGACCTCGGACGTTTGAAGCATCAAACCGATATGGAGGCCCAGCGCCTCAAGCGGGATGTGGAAAAAGAATCTTCAAAACTCAAAGAAAACTACGAGCAGATTAACGAAGCCACCGCTCGCGCGGGCGAAAAAAAGCTCCAGGATCAGACCGTTAAAAATTACAAAACCATCACGGCTGAACAGCAGCGAGCGATTGACCAAACGGAAGCGATTCGCGCCCAAAACGCACAAACCCTTCTGAACCTTCAAAACGAGCACGACATTATGGTGAAGACGCTTCGAAACGAAGCGGAGAAAAAACATAAAGCGCTCGAAGAACAGACCTTAAAGTCAGCCGAACAAGATCAGTTCGCCTACGCCGAAAAATACGACTCCGCGATGTCGGGCGCTAAACACGCCATGGAAACTTTGGATGCCGACGCAAAAGCTCAGCTGGAAGCCAAGAAGCTCTCCTATCAGAGAAAGCTGAACGCCTACTCGAATTCCAGAAGCGACCCCTTCTATCAGCCAGTAACCATCGGTGCTCGGCTCTCCGATAAGAGCGATCACTTCATGGTAACCGCGAATATCCCCGAAAATGAACAAAGCCAGGTTTCAGTCACGATGAAGGGCGACAAAGAGCTCGTCATTTCAGGACACCGCCGCTCCGAAGAAAAGATCCAGAAAGACGGCCACACTCAGACGACCTCAAACTATCAGACCTATACGGAGACCATTCCACTCAGCTGGCCCGTTGATCCGAAGGCCATGACCAAGGAATGGGACGGAGACCGAATCATCGTTCGCCTGCCGAAACTTTCGTTCGATACGGAAGCCGCAAAAGTACCGAAAAAGATCGTGAACGCCCGCGTGCAGCGTCCTCAGTTTCCGAAGGATCTGCCTACGGAAGAACAACTCGCAAAAGCATCCGACAAGGACATCAGCGGGGTTGCGTTCAGTGATCCGAAGAAAAAGCCCGCAAAACGCGTTTTCACCGACACCTGATTCCTCTCCCCGCGACTTAAAAATCGCATTTCTGTAAAACCTATCCAAAATTTCTTCCAGCCCACGTCTCCCAATATTTCCGACTATTTTCCACGCGCAGACATCGGGTGACGTTTTATCTCTCGTCCAATCAGTTACTTGACGCATGGCGCTGACTTTCGTGTTACTCAATCAGTAGTTAAATTACTGAACTTATATAATTTCAAATCATTTATTCTTATCAGCAAATTTCGGTAATGAGTTCTCACACGACGCGAACT